>JAJZDO010000323.1 GCA_021805955.1 Acidobacteriota bacterium | reverse complement strand
GCTCAACTTGCACCCTCTGCTTCCGACTATTCGCCAGCGCGTACCCGGTTCGTCACTATTTACGGATAAGTTCTAAGAAATGACAAAACATCAAGAAAGATGTAGTATTGTGCAATGGCCCAGTCTCACAGAGTGGCGTCGCGGCGGCTCTTCGATCTCGCCGAGCAACAGCAAGGCTTCTTCACTGCGAAGCAGGCCAAGGCGGCCGGATTCGCCGAAAATACACACCCCTACCATGTGCAGGCCGGGAACTGGATCCGCGAGCACCGCGGCATCTACCGCCTGGCGCTGTACCCGGCGCCGGATCGACCCGATCTTGTACTTTGGTCGCTCTGGTCCCGGAACCGGAAGGAGGAGGTCGATGGTGTCTATAGTCATCAGACGGCGCTGAGCCTCTATGAACTGTCAGATCTGAACCCGGCCAAGCTCCATATGACCGTTCCGACGAACTTCCGGCGTAACAGCGATATCCCTGGAATTGTCGTGCTCCATTATCGCGACCTGCTCAAGAGCGAAATACAGGCCGGATCAGGTTACAAATACACCCGGCCGCTGCGAACGATTCTCGACCTGATAGAGACCGGCACAGTCGAGCGGACGTTTATACGTCAGGCGCTGCGGCAGGCTGTTGACCGCGGACTGATCACGCGCAAACAGATTAGGAATGCGGAGTTGAGCGAGACCGCACGCAAGATGGTCGAAGATGCTCTGCAGCGGGCTGCATAATGGCGATTCCAAGAACATATGCGACGGCGGGAGCCTTCCGCAGAGCCCTTGAAGAACGTCTGAAGGGCATGTCCCAGACCGAACAGATCGATATCAATCGTCTCAGACGTCAGGTATCCTTCGATCGCTTGCTGGCGAGGTTATTCCGGGAAGACCCTGCGCCTTGGGTGTTGAAGGGTGATTATGCACTGGAACTTCGCTTCAGGTCCGCTCGATCCACAATCGATATTGACCTGACCTTGCAGCGGGCTGTAGGGGCCGTGGAGGGTAGCGATCCAATCCAAGCGATGCGAGAGATGCTGCAGGCGATGGCCGATGTCTCATTCGATGACTGGTTCGAGTACACGATTGGACCACCCGTTATGGATCTAACCGCTGCTCCTTACGGCGGCGCTCGCTATTCGGTCGAGACACGTATGGATGATAGGATCTTCGCGCGGTTTCATCTCGACGCAGGCGTTGGTGATGTGGTGATACAGCCTCTCGAAACCGCCGAGTGTCATGACTGGCTCGGGTTTGCAGGAATCGAGAAGCCACGTGTACGGATGATCTCTCGGGAACAGCAGTTTGCCGAGAAGATTCACGCTTATACGTTTCCGAGAAACTCTCCGAATAGCCGGGTGAAAGATCTGGTGGATCTGGCTCTTCTGATCGCAGACAACCAACTTGACCGGCGGAGGGTAATCAACGCATTGCATTTGACCTTTGATCGAAGGGGAACTCACGCTTTGCCAACAGGCTTGAGCGTACCGCCGCCGGATTGGCAAACGCCCTTCCGGGCGCTCGCTAAGGAATGTGGGCTGCAGACGGACATCGCTGCGGTCTTCGACAACGTGCGCAAATTCCTCGAAAACGTTCTGGTAGGCGGCATGGAGCAGTGAGCCGGAGATGGCCAGCAGAAGTTCAGAATCGGTTTCATTCGAGCGGCGTGACGAGGAGAACCAGCGGCTGCGGGAAGAGAATGCTAGGCTGCGCCGTGTTCTGGCCGCTCACGGCATCCCTGTCCCACAGTTCACACCAGACGATGCACGTCCGGTTCAAACAATTACGCCCGCGGCCGTGGAAAGCAAGGAGGAGCGCGCTCGCAAACGGATCGCTCTTTTTCGGAATCTGTTCCGTGGGAGGGACGATGTTTATGCGCGGCGATGGGAGAATCCCGACGGCCGGTCTGGATACGCACCAGCGGCGCTGAAGAATTGGAGAGCCATCAACTCGAGCAGGCCGGAGGATCGGAAGAAGGTTGATCGGAACACACGAAAGTTCCTCCCGTTGAGCGACATGGTTATTGAGAATCATCTTCTGGGGAAAGAAACCATTGGCATCTACCCTCTGCTACCCGACGAGACCTGCTGGTTTCTCGCCGTGGACTTCGATAAAAAAACATGGGCTGAGGACTCCCGCGCGTTTCTCGATACATGCCAGGAGTTGAACGTGCCAGCTGCCCTGGAACGCTCGCGCTCGGGGAATGGCGGCCATGTTTGGATCTTCTTTGAACATGCAATTCCGGCGAGCACCGCACGTAAACTTGGATGCGCGGTTCTCACGCGGACCATGGAACGCCGGCATCAACTCGGCCTCGATTCCTATGACCGCTTCTTCCCAAACCAGGACACGATGCCCAAGGGCGGGTTCGGAAACCTGATTGCGCTTCCCTTGCAGTATGCACCGCGCAAGTCGGACAACAGTGCTTTCATCGATGCGGGTCTCCGTCCGTATCCGGATCAGTGGGGGTTTCTTTCTACGATCCGGCGGATGTCTACCGCAGCCGCGGAAGCTCTCATAGCCGATGCCCAACGCAATGGCGATCTGATCGGAGTCCGTATCAGCATTGCCGATGACGAAGATACACAAGATCCATGGACGCTGCCACCTTCACGGAAGCGGATGGAGCGGCCGATTGAGGGACCACTCCCGGAAAGAGTGCAGATCATTCGCGCGAATCTGCTGTACGTGGAAAAACAAGGCCTGCCACCCGCCATGCTGAATCGTCTACTCCGGCTGGCGGCATTTCAGAATCCTGAGTTTTACAAAGCGCAGGCGATGCGGCTTCCGACATACGACAAACCGCGCGTGATCGCATGTGGCCAGGATTTCCCCCAGCACATTGCCGTACCGCGCGGGTGTCTGACGGAGGTAATGGCCCTTTTGCAGTCACACAACATCCGTCTCGAAGTTCGGGACGAACGGTTCGGAGGCACACCTATCACAGTGGAATTCAATGGTCAGCTTCGGGCCGTCCAAGAGGAGGCTGTCACAGGGATCAGCGTCCACGACGAGGGAATTCTCTGCGCCCCGACGGCGTTTGGGAAAACGGCCGTGGCGGCATGGCTGATCGCAAAGCGCAAGGTCAATACTTTGATTCTGGCTCATCGGCAACAACTACTCGATCAATGGCAGGAACGGCTGGCGATGTTCCTGAATATGCCCGCAGTCTCGATTGGGCATATCGGCGGCGGAAAGATGCGCCGGACAGGGCGCATCGATGTCGCGGTCATTCAGAGCCTCTATCAGAAAGAAGCCGTAAAGGATTTTGTTGCTGAATACGGGCAAGTCATCGTCGATGAATGCCACCACATATCTGCGTTTACGTTTGAGCAGGTGATGAGGCGGGTGAAAGCAAAATATGTTGTTGGTCTGACCGCTACCCCGACGAGAAAAGATGGACACCATCCAATTATCTATATGCAGTGTGGCCCTGCCCGGTTCAGCATGAGCGCCAAGGCAATGGCGGAGATGAACCCTTTCGAACATAGGGTGGTTCCTCGTCACACGGATTTCCGGATGCCGCCCAATCTCACCGAAGCGACGATTCAGGATGTCTACGGCGCGCTGTCGAATGATGCGTTGCGCAATGCAATGATCGCCGACGACATCGTACGTGCCATCGAGTCGGGACGTTCGCCTCTGCTCCTGACTGGCAGGAAAGAACATCTACAGTATTTCGCAGCAAGACTCCGTGGCGCCGCCCAACACGTCTTTGTTTTGAAAGGCGGCATGGGCAAGAAACAACGCCGGCTGACCGCAGAGGCTATGGCGGCTGTGCCAGACGACGAATCGCGTGTGATTCTGGCAACAGGAAGCTATATCGGCGAAGGATTCGACGATGCGCGCCTGGACACATTGTTTCTTGCCATGCCTATCTCCTGGAAGGGGACGCTGCAGCAATATGCTGGCCGCCTCCATCGTCTCCACGACAACAAGCGCGTTGTCCAAGTCTATGATTACATCGACAACGGGGTCCCGATGCTGGCAAGAATGTACGAGCGCAGATTGAGGGGTTACAACGCAATCGGGTACGCAATTGACCAGGAGACTGACCGGCTGTCTTTTCTTTCAGTCTCACATCCGTAACCAAACCGTTTCCCACGCCACCCCAGCTCCTGCCCACGTCTTCTGATTGGGACCTTCTACCAGGGCATGAACTTGACCACTGGTTGCACGGTGACGAACTTCTTCTGCGGTTGATGCCGGTCAACTCTGGTTCTCCGGAGTGGCAGGTGCGCTCACGGATTGTCCGAGCACGTTCAGCAGGGCCGATAACGCGCTGGTGA
>JAJZDO010000843.1 GCA_021805955.1 Acidobacteriota bacterium | reverse complement strand
ATCAGGATTCCGCATCTGAATTCCGCATCTGAATTCCGCATCTGGGTGCGAACCAGTGAGCACTGCCCAGAAGTCGTCTGCATGATCTATCGGCTGAAACCTGAAGAAGGTTCGCTTTATTCTTCAAAAAAACATGGAAGTTGTTTCAATCGGAATGGGGTTCAGCTCTCCGAGAACCGGTGTTAGTGGCCGATGGACAGAGTCTGTGTGAACTCGATTTTGTTGCCTGGTTCCAGAGCAATCTGGATTTGCCCCTGATCGTTATCCTGAAGCACGGGGCCATCGATGCGGATTGGCTTGTCGAGTGCGCCGGGATATTGCGCGTGGATCTTTCCTTTACCGCTGACTTTGAGGCGATAGTGATAGGCGGCGCCGGCTGCAAGTTGATTGATGCCAAAGCTGGCGGTGGGATAGTCGACTTCAATCTCGCTGATGGGTGCGGCTGTGTGGTTGACGACGGTTACATTGACCCAGAACGAGCGATATTCCTTGCAGCCGGTGGCGACGATGACGGCCAGCAAAGCCACAGCTATGAGCGGATATCGAAGAGCGTCGGAATGTTTCATGGCTGACCTCCGGAGTCCCGAGTTCCGTCCGGCGGGGGCTGTGTGGCGGACAGATGCTTTTCCAGTGCGCTGACGCGACGAACCAGTTCCGGCAGGCGCTGGAAGAGTGCGATGGCGCGCAGCCAGAGGCGGTTATCAAAGGCTGGCGAGCCGGAGATCATCTTTCCTGCGGGAACGTCATGGGAGACGCCGGACTGGGCCGTGAGGATGACGCCGTCGCCGAGTTCGCAATGCCCGGCAACTCCCGCCTGTCCGGCGAGGATGGCGTTTGAGCCAACCACGGACGAGCCGGCAAGCCCCACCTGAGCACAAAGCAGCGTATTGCTGCCGACACGCGAACCGTGCCCGACCTGAACGAGATTGTCGACTTTGGTTCCGTCGCCTATGGTGGTGCTGCCAACGGATGCGCGGTCGATGCAGGCGTTGGCCTGGATATCGACGTGGGAGCCGATGCGGACTGGGCCGGTTTGCGGAATCTTTTGCCATTGACCGTGGTTGTCTTTGGCAAATCCAAAGCCGTCTGCCCCGACGATGACGCCGTTTTCGAGCGTTACATGATCGCCAAGATGACATCCCTGGCGAACGACGGCGTGAGCATGAGCCAAGAAGTCGTCCCCGATATGAACATCCGGGTAGAGGACGACATGGGGCAGGAGCGTGGCGCGAGCGCCGACGCGAACTCCAGCGCCGATAACAACATACGCTGCAACATGGGCATCCGGGCCAAGGATGGCCGTGGGATCGATGACGGCCGTGGGATGGATGCCCGGCGGAAAGGTGGGAGGAGGGTGAAAGAGGCTCAGCGCTCGGGCAAAAGCAAGATAGGGATTCCTCAAACGCAGCGTTGGCGTGCTGAGGGCAGGGAACTCCGGCTGGACCAGGATGGCAGCCGCGCGTGTGGTGTGGGCAAGAGCCGTGTAGCGGGGATTGGCGACAAAAGTCAGATCGTTTGGACCGGCTTCCTCCAGCCCCTGTACGCCGAGAATCTCGATGGAGCCGTCGCCTACCAGATCTGCCTGTAGCCGCTCGGCAAGTTCCGCGAGGGTCATGGTTCGATTGTATCGGACCGGAGGGTGTAGGCAAGATTCCGACAGCAATGCCGGTTGAGTCGGCATTTTTGCGGAGAATGGCTGGTTCAGGGCGAGCTTTGCGGCAGAAATCCGTGTCCGCGCTAGCCAACAGGTTTCCGTTGTGTTAACTTACTGTGGTTGCCTGGTCTTTTCTGCTGTTCGATAAGCATATTATCTTCAGCAACTTGATGGAATAATTCCGGCGGGAGCGAACTACCAAAAATGCCTGACTACATCTATTTGCTCGAAAATCGGCTGAGCACACATCAGCAGGCTGCGCTTCGCGCTGTCCGGGATGCAGCGCGTGAGGCGCAGATGCCCATCTTCCTGGTGGGGGATGCGGTGCGAGACCTGGTTTGCGGAAACTCGGTGCGCGAGCTGGAGGTGGTGATCCACGGCAATACGGCCGAGCTGAAAAAGGCGTTGACGGCGGCAGGAGCGGCAGTATGGTGGGAAAACGCCGCGGCTCGAAGGCTCTCTTTACGCTTTCCTGGCAGTGTGATGCTGGAACTGGCCAGCGCGCGACATACGGATTATCCGAAGTGCGGGAAGCCGGTTTATAGCTGGGCATCGATTCATGAGGATCTGCGTTCGCGTGATTTCACCGTGAATGCGATGGCGATCTCTTTGAATGACGGATCGTTCGGTTTGTTGATGGACCCACTGAACGGCGTTGCGGATATTGAGGTGCGACAACTTCGCCTGGTTTCGAACTATGGCTTTCTGGAGGAACCAGCGCGGATGATTCGCGCGACACGTCTGCGCGTTCGTCTGGGTTTTCCGATGGAGGAACGAACCCAGCGACGCTTTGACAACGCTCGTGACGAAGGCATGATGCAGTATCTGTCTGACGAAGAGCGCCGCCGCGAACTGGAACAGATTGTGCACGAAGAAGAAGCACTGCAGGTGATGACGGCGCATGAAGCTGACGGCTGGATGAAAGCGCTCTTTCCAGGATGGACGACGGCCAAGGTGGACGTGGAAAAGCTGCAAGCGCTGCATGACTTCTCAATTCAGTTGCAGATGCAGGGCGTGACGGCTGATTTGTCGGCTCCGCAGGCACATTATTTGACGGCAAAGCTCTCGGCAAAGGAGCTTGCCGCGCTCAAGGAGAAGTTTCTGCGCCCCGGGTTTGTGAAGGCGTGGGAGGGTCTGGAGGCGAGCAGCGCTCAGCTTGCGAAAACCCTCACTTCCAAGGAGAACGCGCAGCCCTCTGCCTGCTATAAGCTGCTGACGACATTCGCGCCCGAGGCCGTGGTGTGGCTTGGATTGACGACGCGGCAGTCGGCGGTCAAAGAGAGATTTGAAGCGTTTCTGAAGACCTGGCCCGAGTTCAAGCAGAAGTTGCCCTTCGCGCTGATGGCGGAGATGCGCATCACACCCGAATTGCCGGGCTATGCTGACCTTTCGCATCAGCTTTTTCTGCAACTGATCGACGGAGAGTTGACCACGGAAGAAGAGATGCGCGCATTTCTGGAGCCGTTTTCACCCCCTGCGCCACCACCCCCGGTCTCGATCAAACGCAGTCGCTCGCGAAAGTCAGCGGAGATTCGGATCAAATCGCGAGCTGTCGATGACGATGAACTCGCCGAGGATGAGGACGAAGAAGATTCGGTTGAGGTCGATGAGGATAGCCCAGATCTGGACTTCCGCATCGGCGACAGCGATGAGGGCAGGATTCTGGGCGATGAGGATGATGGAGACGACGACGATGTCTTCGCGCATGATTCCGTGGGTGGAGACGACGTGGATGCCGAAGAGGACGAGGACGATGTGCCGGTGAAGTCTTCGGGCAAGGCTCGAAAAGAGGCATCGCCGCGACATGCCGTTTCTTCGGCGCAAGCGGAGGCGGCAAGCTCCGAAAAGAAGCATAAAAAAGAGAAGCCAGAAGCTGCGGAGCCAAGGAAAAAAACCGCAGCTAAGCCTGTAGCCGCATCCAAGCCGACCGAGAAGCCTGCTGCGGCCAAAGTGGCAAAGCCGACGGTTGGAAAACACTCCAGTGTACCGGCAAAAGCAGCCACGAAAGCAGCCGAGAAAAAAGCTGTCGCCAAGCCTGCGGTAGCCAAGTCTGGAAAGAAACCTGCTGCGAAACCAGCTTCCAAAGCCAGCGCATCAGCGAAGGTCAAGCCTGTCGCCAAGCGGTCTCCTGAGACAACCGCCAAAGGGAACCAAAAAACGACCAAAGGCAGCAAAGCACCCGCACGCAAAGTACACCCAGTTGCCAGGCCAGCGGCAGCAAAATCGCCGAAAAAGATGGCGAAGGTTGCTGCAAAAAAGAAGCGCTGAAGCGCCTTAAGAATCGGCGCAGATGATCCGGGAGATGTGTTTGAATCACAGACGAGGTTTCAGGCGGCGAGCTTGGGCAGCGGCGTTGAAATTCGCCCGTTAAGGCTTATCGTCACGAGCGGGCTTTGCATCCGGCGCGGATCTGCGTTTCTCTCCAACATAGACTTCTCCGAGTTCGCTTCGCTTGCCGTGCGGATAGCGTTGCTGGCTGAAGAAGCGTGCCTGACAATCCATGCACTCCCACGGGTAATACCCCAGAAAGTGGCGCAGGCGATGAAGGAGAGTCGTGCGGCGGCGTGTCCGGCGTGTTGCTTGTGAGCCACATTCCTTGCATGTTGGATGCATATTGGTCACC
>JAJZDO010000988.1 GCA_021805955.1 Acidobacteriota bacterium | reverse complement strand
AGCAGAAGAAATTCCAGGAAAAATACAATTTGCCCTACCCGTTGCTGGCCGATGTGGACGAGAAGGTCTGCAATCAATTTGACGTGATGCGCGAAAAGAATATGTACGGCAAGAAGGTTTTTGGTATCGAGCGCACTACGTTTCTGATTGGTCCGGACCAGCGGCTGCTGAAGATATTTCCCAAGGTGAAGCCCGAGGGCCATGCGGAAGAGGTTCTGGAAGCGATTCGCGAATATGCCAAAACCGGCGCGTGAAATTGAACACGCTGGACCGGCTCTCGATCCAGCGCCGTGGCGACTGCTGCCGCGAGGGCTCTTCGACGCGCCGCCAGAGCAGGTTGCTCGCTTGCTGTTAGGGAAGATTCTTGTCCGCCGCGGCAGAGGCGGCCTACTCGCGGGGCGCATCGTCGAGACCGAAGCGTATCTCGGGGAACATGATGCTGCCGCACACGTTGCCAGCGGGCGTACCGCGCGCAATGCAGTGCTCTACGGCCCTCCGGGTCATGCCTATGTTTACAGCATCTATGGGCTGCACTTTTGCATCAATGTCAGTTGCTTCCAGGAGGAAGTTCCGGGTTGCGTTTTACTGCGCGCGCTTGAGCCGCTGGAGGGCATTGCGGAGATGCGGAGAAATCGCGGACTGAGTGAGTCTGCGGATCTCCATCATCTGACCTCCGGGCCGGGCAAGCTATGTCAAGCGCTCGGCGTTACCCGTGCGGCAGACAACGGCCTGGACTTGACGATCGCCGATAGTCGATTGGGTTTGGCAGAAGATGGTTTTCAATGCGGGGCAATCCGCGCGACGCCGCGCATTGGCATTCGCAAGGCGACCGATTTGCCGCTACGATTTTTTCTTGCCGGGCACACCTGTGTTTCCGGTCGTGGCCGCTAGCAGAACATTGTCGATGAGCCGAGTGCTGCCGACGTACGCGGCGACAGCCAGCAGGGCGCCCGCGCGAACATCGTCTACCGGCAGCAGCGTATCGGGATCGACAACCGCGACGTAATCCACGCGTAGTGCAGGCTCTTTTTGCAGGGTTGCGCGCATAGTTTCCTGCAAAGCCGCTGCGCGATGTTCGCCACGTGCGGCCTGCGTCTGCGCCGCTTGCAAAGCGCGAGAAAGAGCCAGAGCCTGCCGCCGTTCCTCTGCTGACAGATAACGATTGCGTGAACTCATGGCCAGACCATCGGGCTCGCGCACGGTAGGACAGACAATGATCTCGACGAGGAAATCGAGATCTCGCACCATCTTTCTCAGAACGGCAACTTGCGCGGCATCTTTCTGTCCGAAGAAGGCAAAATCCGGCTGCGCAATGTGGAAGAGTTTAGCGACCACGGTGGCCACGCCGCGAAAATGTCCGGGGCGGGAAGCTCCATCGAGTCGGTCGCTCACTCCCTCTACGTCGACGAAGGTTGAAGCGCCGGGCGGATACATTGCATCGGCGGTGGGAGTAAAGACTAGATCGACGCCCTCGGCTTCGAGCATCTGGCAATCCTGTTCCAGTGTGCGCGGATAGCGGCTGAAATCCTCATTGGGAGCGAATTGCGTGGGGTTGACGAAGATGGATGCGATGACAATATCGCAATGCCGACGAGCGGCCTGCACCAGAGAGCGATGGCCCATGTGCAACGCGCCCATGGTGGGTACAAAGCCAACGCTTCGAGGCATTGCCAAGCCACTGCCCGCGCGAAGTTTGCGCAGCGCATCGCGAAGCTCTGGGATGTCAGGGTGAATTTGCATGGACGAAAACGCCTACGCCTTGCGAGGTTGCCGGATCGCGGCTGGAGCGACCGCAGCGCGAGTGGCACCAGCCCGAGCAAAGCTTCCGCGCGTCTCCGCGGACAGATGATAACTTTCCGCATCGTTGGGGAAGCTGCGTGTCTCTACATCCTTGCGATAGGCTTCCACGGCATTGCGAATCTGCGAAGCTACGTCTGCATAGCGGCGGACAAATTTAGCCGCGGGCGCAAAACTCAGGTTCAGCAGATCGTGCAGGACCAGGATCTGGCCGTCGCACTCCGGGCCTGCACCAATCCCGATCGTAGGAATCGTCAGTTCCGCGGTAATGCGCGCCGCGACCTCACGCGGAACGCCTTCCAGCACCAGCAGCGCCGCACCGGCCGTCTCCAGCGCCAACGCGTCTTCGACCAACTGCTCGGCAGCGGGCAGGGTCTTCCCCTGCACGCGGTATCCGCCCATGCGATGCAGCGACTGCGGGGTCAGCCCAAGATGACCGATCACGGAAATCTCCGCATCCGTCAGTCGCGCTACCAGTTCTACGCGATTGCGGCCGCCCTCCACTTTGACGGCTTCGGTGCCGGCTTCTTTCACAAACCTCAGGGCATTGCGCACGCCCTGCTGCACATCCTCGTGATAGGAGGCATAGGGCATGTCCGCAGCCAGCAACGCTCGGCGAACGCCTCGCCGCACGGCGCGCGTACACAGTAGCATCTCCTCCATGGTGACGGGCAGGGTGCTTTCGTAGCCCAGCATCACCATGCCCAGGGAGTCGCCGACCAGGACCAGGTCGACGCTGGCCTCGTCCACCAGGCGCGCCATGGCATAGTCGTAGGCTGTGAGCGCGGAAATCGGCACGCGATTGCGCTTCTTTTCCTGCAAGGTTGGGAGGGTGATTTTCAGAAAAGTAGATGAATGTGCAGCCGCTTCAGTGCTGCGCGGTTCGGTCAAGCTCATGGCAATCTCCAGTGCAGTTCCCAGTGTGCCAATGTTTCGGCCAGGTGCGGGATACCGCCCGTAACGAATCTCAGATTACGCCCGTTCCCGCCCGCTTACAAATTCTGGCCAATTTGAATTGGGTCGAGGCGCTCCTTCTTCTGCCTTAAAGCATTTTCACTGTTATTGTGATGCGAATATCGCTCTATCCCACCTCGGCTACGCTTGAACTGAAGGGCACCCATGACATTCTGTTATTTGTGAAAATGCTATAGGCAACTGCGAACGGATTTTTTGCACTCTAAATCAGCGGAAGTTTAGGCCAAAAGACTCACTATTTCTACCAAGCAACCGTCCATCTATTAGTCAGCCGCTGCATTCTGGCGACCGAAATAAAGCCAACAGGGCTTTTCGAGCCTGTCCGCATGAGGAGGCCTCACATGAAGCGGATTTGGAACGCTCTCCCTTTGTTGCTACTCGCCGCGCCGATGACCGGATATGCTGCAGAACAGTTAATTCCGGCCGGGTCACTGATCCAATGCACAGTTTCGGAGCCAAAGCTGTCATCCAAGAACATTGATGTTGGCGACCCGATTCTATGCCAGATAAGCCACTTCCAAATCTACGGTCGCTCCGTATTTCCCTATGGCAGCTACCTGGTGGGCCAGTTTCAAGACTACAAAGATCCAGGCCACTTCGTCGGCAAAGGCTGGATGGATCTGGAATTTGACCGGGTGGCAATGCCGTCGGACCAGGAGATACCGATCCGCGCGAAGGTGGTGTATGTCCCTGGATATTCAGTCGATAAAAAGGGCAAGATCGACGGAAAAGGTCATCCTGTGCGGGACACGGTCGCCTGGGCGATCCCCGTACTCTGGCCGATCGACCTTCTGAACCTACCGCGGCGTGGACCGCGTCCCGTGCTGAAGCCAGAAACTCGCCTCACTCTGAAAATTATGGAGGACGTGCGAGTTTCGACGTCGCAGCAAACCCCGCTCGATTCCGAAGGATTCGCGCAGCGTGCCCCCATGTCGTATTCGCCTCCGGCTGCCGCGCCGTCTGCGGGGCAACGCCGCATCAGCTATATGCAGGTTCGTGGAGCGACGCAGCAACTGACCGCCCTCGTGACCCAGGACGGCTATACGCGTTGGACGACCCGGTACTGGTTCGATGGGGGGACGCGGGTCGTCTATATCGCTGCTAACGGGCGCGCATACTCTTTTCCTATTGAACACCTGGATTTGGCGAAGACACTTGCAGTCAATCGCGAACATGGGGTGGACTTCGTGATCCGCTCACAGGGAAATTGAGGCTGGAACTGCGGATCGGAAATGCCAGATGCCGCGCGCCCCAGAGGGGACACGGAAACACTTTGCCTCAGTTTCGACGGGTTCCATGGCTTGAGCCGGAAGCAATCCTCGCTCGAACGTGAAGGCGGGCATATCTTTATGGCATGACCTGCCGCGGTTGAAAGTGCAGCGCAGGTGCCTGGTGGCCAGCCGGATGCTTCCGGCCTCCCAGTTGCGCGTCTGCTTGCGTACCTGAAAGCGCCCTGGAACTCTACATCTTCCTGTTATGACCCATAAGAATTTGCAATTTCCTTCCGT
>JAJZDO010000301.1 GCA_021805955.1 Acidobacteriota bacterium | reverse complement strand
TGCGTCGATTGTAGAGGGAACGCGTCGTACCCCTCCACGAAAGAACCATCCATCCGTTGCAGCCAGCGGCGCGCGCGGCCGATGCATTAACCTAGAAGAAGATGGAACAAGCCTCCCCAAATCGCATTTCCCGTCGTCGCTTTCTCGCGCTGGGCGGACTCGGCGCAGCCGGGCTCGTGACGTACTCCGCGGAATACGAGCGGCATCATCTGCAGATTACGCACCGTACCATCACGCTGGACCGGCTGGCGCCACAGTTGGATGGCTTGCGTATCGTGCAGGCCTCTGACATCCACTTTGACCAGTACAGCGAGCCGGGATACATCCGGGATGTGGTCTATCAGATCAACCAGCAGAAGCCGGACGTTGTACTGCTGACGGGCGACTACGTCAGCGAGGGACCGATGCCCTCGGCTTTCGGAGCCAAGTCCAGCTACCCGTGCGCGGAGATTCTTTCGGGCATCGAGTGCAAGAACCGCTGGGGGGTGCTGGGGAATCACGATGCCCACGTGGACCCCACCATGGTGACGGACGCGATGGAGATGCACGGCTTCCCCATTCTGGCCAACAAACATATTCCGTATGAGCGGAACGGCGCGCGGCTATGGATTGCGGGGGTGAAGGATATTGGCATGCAGGACCCCGACCTGGACAAGGCCGCGCCGCGCGGGCTGCAGCAGCCGAAGGAGCCAGTGATTCTGCTGGCGCATGAGCCCGACTATGCCACGCATGTGGTGAAGCACGGCGGCGTGGACCTGATGCTCTCAGGCCACACGCATGGCGGCCAGATCCGGCTGCCGTTCATCGGTGCGCTGTATCTGCCACCCTGGGGGAGAAAGTTTCCCGAGGGGCTGTTTCCTATGCAGAACGGCCTGCAGCTCTATGTGAACCGCGGGATCGGGACGGTGGGTGTGCCCTTCCGCTTCGACTGCCGGCCGGAGCTGACGGTGATGACGCTGCGCAGCGGGCAGCGGGACGCTTAAGGCGATTCCGCAGCAAGATTTGGCGGTCCAAGGTCTCTGCGGTATCACCCTTGCAAGGTCGTTGTTGGAGGTCTCCAGCACGATCAAATTTGCTAAGGAGTTCATTTCCATGCACATAAATAAATGTTCCTTATCGGGCTGCGGCAATAAACCTGTCGGGGGGTTCATGCAGATCATCGAAGTTAGCACCGTCGATCAACCGAACGAAATATTGCCCGGTGGGCGGACCTTTTGGTGTAAGACCCATCAGGTTATGCTCGAATCGACAACCTGGGGAAAACCTGGAAGGCTTTTAGGGACTAACGAACTGGCTTAATAATCCAGGAAGATCGGGAGTGCCGAGTGCATTATTCGCGCTCGACCTCCCGGTCACTTGTAATACTGTGCTGAACCGTCCGCTCCGCTTCTGTCCGGCGAAAGACCATGCTACTCTCACGCCAGCCATTCGATGACGAGAAAAAATCAGCTCTATTACGGCGACAATCTGGAGGTTCTGCGGCGGTATGTTGGGGACGCGTCGGTCGATCTGGTGTATCTCGACCCGCCCTTCAACTCTCGCCAGGACTATAACGTCCTCTTCGCGGAAAAAGATGGCAGCCGGTCCAGCTCACAGATTCATGCGTTCGAGGACACGTGGGAGTGGAACCACGATAGTCAGCGTGCCTATGAGGAGATCGTCGAAGCCGGTGGCCGCGTGGCAGACGCAATGCGCGCTTTTCATACCTTTCTCGGCAACTCCGACATGATGGCGTACTTGGCAATGATGGCTCCGCGCCTGGTGGAGCTGCGCCGGGTTTTGAAGGAGACCGGTTCAATTTACCTGCACTGCGATCCGACCGCCAGTCACTATTTGAAGATTTTGATGGATGCGGTGTTCGGGGGGCAATCCTTTCGTAACGAGATCATCTGGAAACGCTCCCACGCTCACAGTGACGGGAAACAAGGCTCGCAGCATTTTGGTCGAGTCACTGATACATTGCTTTTCTATTCGAAGGGCGACGTATCAAAGTGGAACGTTCTGCACACGCCATACGATCAAGAATATTTGGATCGCGACTATAGGCGTGTTGACGCAGATGGAAGACGCTACCGCATCGATAATCTGCAAGGACCAGGAGGCGCAGAAAAAGGCAACCCTAGTTATGAAATTATGGGCGTCACGCGTTATTGGCGGTATACAAAAGAAAAAATGGAAAAACTTATCGACGAGGGGCGTGTAATTCAAACAAAGCCCGGTGCAGTTCCACAATACAAGCGCTATCTCGACGAAATGCCTGGTGTTCCGGTTCAAAACCTTTGGGCAGATCTACCTCCGCTGAACAATAGGTCAAAGGAGATGCTCGGTTATCCCACACAGAAGCCGGAAGCGCTACTGGAGCGCATCCTGAAGGCCAGCAGCAATGAGGGCGATATGGTGCTCGATCCTTTCTGCGGGTGCGGCACGACCATTCAGGTAGCGCAGAAATTGAACCGGTGCTGGATTGGCATCGACATCACCCACCTTGCCATTGGACTGATTAAGAAGCGGTTGTCCGATGCCTTCGGCGAGGAGATTCGTAGCACCTATGAAGTGATCGGCGAACCTAAGGATGTCGCTGGAGCGGCCATATTGGCCGAGCAGGACAAATACCAGTTTCAGTGGTGGGCGTTGGGGCTGGTGGGCGCGCGTCCGGCAGAGCAGAAGAAGGGCGCGGACCGAGGTATCGACGGACGACTGTATTTCCACGACAGCACGAAAGGTGACTCCAAACAGATTTTATTTTCTGTAAAGGCCGGGG
Organism: Acidobacteriota bacterium; assembly: GCA_021805955.1. The sequence continues at coordinate 1,521 of JAJZDO010000301.1, read as the reverse complement.
GTGTGACCGTTTCGCAGGTTCGTGATTTGCGCGGGACGCTGGAGCGAGAGAAGGCCGAGATTGGTGTCTTTTTGTGCTTCGAATCTCCCACGCGACCGATGATGAAAGAGGCGGCAGAAGCTGGGTTTTATACATCTCCGGATGGAACAAAGTATCCGCGACTGCAGGTGTTGACGGTGGAACAACTGCTGAACGGCCAACAGGCCGAGTATCCGCGTTATGCGCGAGACAGCACGTTTAAGCAGGCGCCACGTAGCCGCGGGGCTGCGGCCAGAAACCTCGAATTACCGCTGGGCGATGATGCTGAACAGTAAGCGCTACTTCTTTTCTGCGGCGGCGATCATTTTTGCGGCCTCGCCGCTTTGCAGCATGGTGTAGGCCTGCTTGAGGGTCAGGCCGTGCGGGGTGCGCACATAGCCGCTGGTGATCTCGTCTTCCTGCTGGCTGATGCTTTTGAAAAACAAGATGTGTCCTTGAATGTGGACGTGCGTCTGGGTGATCTCCCACTTGCTGGGCGCGACCTGGGTGCGGATGATGTGAAACGTGCCGCCGGACTGAATTTTGCCGAACAGGCCCCAGCCGAATTCCACTGGCCGGATGAGCTTGCCGCTCAGGTCTTCGAGCCGCATCTGCTGCTTGTCGACAGTCATGGTGCCAGCCATGGCGGCAAAGACGCGCGACGCGTAGGTGGGCGGATTGAAGGCCGGGTTGGGTTGAAAGCTTAGCTGGATTTTGCCGCCGCTCTCGCCGGTCTCGGTCCACAGAAACCCTTCCGGCAGCATCTTCATCAGCGCCAAGGCCTGCGCATCGTCATGCGCGCTGTTTTTGCGCTGCTGGGCGCGGACCGAAGGGTCGTTGATCACCTTCTGCATCGCCGCCTCATCCTGCTGTTGCTGCTGGGCGTCCAGCGGATGGCCGTCGATGAGAATGCGTTTGGCCAGTGTGCCGTCGTTTGTTTCGACCTTCAGCTTGACGACATTTTTGCCGGGCGATTTGTAGGCGTCCCGGTACATCCACTTAGTGTGATCGTTGTTGTCGGCGATAATCTCGTTGTTAATGACCGTCTGGACGATTTGTTTGGCCGCCTGATTAGCGGGCGAAAGCGCTGCGGCCGCCATGGGCAGCGCTGCTGCCACGCCCGAGAGACAGAGAACGGCGGCCGCGCGCAGCAGCCTGCGAACGCAAGAGACGCGGGGATGCGGGGCGCAAAATTTTTCGTGCAAACGTTCAAGTCGCATAGGGTCTACCATACCGCGGCGCTGGAGGATTCTGTGCTCCAGTTTTGATACCAGTGTTCGCGGTGCACAACAACACTTTTGCGGGCCGGCCGCGAACCCAGAAGCACCTGATAGAGTTCGATGTCGCCTCGCCGAAATGCCTCTGCGGATCCAGCCATGTATAGACGCCAGATGCGATAGGTCTTCTCCGGGATGTGCTGGCGGAGCGCAATTGCGCAGGATTCCAGATTCTCGACCCACAGGCGCAGTGTCCGCTCGTAATGACTGCGCAAATTTTCGATTG
>JAJZDO010000221.1 GCA_021805955.1 Acidobacteriota bacterium | reverse complement strand
CGTGCGAGAAATTTTCCGTGGTTGGCTCCCCTTGCGGGCGAGACACCAGTCGAATTTCCTTTGCCTGAAGTTTCCCGGTCGGCATGTGTGCGCCCCTCGCCGCAATGATACCGCCAGGGACAGACTGTCTCCGACAGCGTATTCATTGCCATTACGGCATTATCCACTGTTCGATGCGAGGGTGGGAAACCGGGGGTTGACTCCAGGCGCGAAAAAATCCCATCCATGTCTCAGAAGCGAGACATGGATGGGATAAGGACGAAGGCTTCAGCGATCCAAGAATCAAGCAGCCCACTAGCGCGGAATCCAACGAACCTAATCATCCATTTTGGGGACATCGGTCAGTCAGCGGCCCGTTCGCATTGAAATGGTATACTCACGAGGCGGGGTATATCCCCGCGTATTTGGAGGCGACACATCGACAAGCGTTCAGCGAAACAGTTTATCCGCATCAACGATCGGATACGCGCGCGTGAAATTCGCGTCATTGACGAAAATGGAGATCAGCTCGGAGTTCTCCCACCGTTTGAGGCCCTCAAAATAGCCCGCGAACGCGGACTGGACCTGGTGGAGATCTCTCCCAACGCCGTGCCACCCGTTTGCCGCATTCAGGATTACGGCAAGTTTCTTTACGAGAAAGACAAGAGCGAACGAGCAGCCCGCAAGAAGCAAAAGATCATCACCATCAAGGAAGTCAAGCTCTCGGTGACCGTCGATGAGCATGACTACCAGACCAAAAAGAACCAGGCCATCCGGTTTCTGCACGATGGCGACAAGGTGAAAGCCTCGTTGCGTTTTCGCGGACGCCAAATGGCCCACCGCGAGCTGGGATATACGATCATCAATCGCCTGATTCAAGACGTGGGCGAGGCTGGCATCGTGGAGTTCCATCCCCGGATGGAAGGCACCACCCTGCACGCCATCCTCGCTCCCGGCAAAAAGGTCGAGCAGGCCAGGAAGCCCGAGACCGCAAAGCCGGAGCCTCCCAGGAAAGCGGTTGCAGCAAAGCCCGTTGAAACAACCGAGCCGGAACAGTCCCCAGCCGCGCAAGCCTGATTCGCGCCAGTCAAGCTGCCCCACCGCAGTAACGTTGGAATATGAAAGCCGCGCAAAGACCGATTTCTTTGCGCGGCTTTCATATTTACCGTCTATGCCGTCCCTATCGTCTTGAAGCTCATTCTGAGCGCAGCGAAGTACCTTTGCATTGGCTTTTTGGTTCTTGGCGTGATCAGTTTCGCGCGCGCGGTTTCATCATCCAGTCCAGCGAATGGCCTGCTGTTGCTGGAATCAATACCCTCCTTGCCAATTTCGGCAAATTGGACGGGAACAAGGGATCGGACGCCGCAATCGTGCCGACATCGACATCCGGGATTTTTGTCGCCAGCGCCGCGTTCATCCTGTCGATGAAAATATTCGCCAATAGCGCATACCCGGTGTTGGTGGGATGGACGCCATCCAGCGAGAAAAACCCGCCCAGAAAAGCGAAGCTGGCCTGCACGCCATTGATCGTCGGCGGACTGTCGTGGAGTTGCGTTACGGCCGTATTGAGATCGATCAGCGTGCCGCCCACGACTGCCACCTGCTGGGCAATCGTGGCGTTGTATTGCTGAATCGTCTGCTGTACTGTCGCCACCTCCGCAGGGCTCAAAAAGCCGCTGTCGCTCACTGGCCCCGGCTGCGTTCCGGCCAGGATCGCTTGAATCTGCGAGATCCCGTTCGGATTCACCAGGTCCGTCGCCTGGATGCCCAGAGTCGCGCTCAATTGCGCCACGGGGATTCCACTCGACTGCGAGAATTCCGACAGCACGACAGACCCCGGCGTCAGATATGCGACCAGAGTAATGTCCGGCACGTTGGCGACAATAAGATTTGCCTTGGTATTGGCCTGCAAAGCCTGCATCAACTGGGTATATTCCGTGGCAAATTGGGCGGGAGGCGTCATGCTCGATGGCATGCCGCTCTCCGCCGCCTGCAATGCGTCGTCGGAGCCGATCCAGACGAACAGCGTCGTCGGATTCAAATGCTCCGCCCATTGCAGTTGCGTGTACCGTTCCCCCAGAGCAAGACCGGGTATGCCCAGCACCAGATCGGTAATAATGTCTTCATTCGTCGTGGGAATGGCGACTGGCTCTCGGTTGAGCAGGTCCGCCAGTCGGTGACCGGGAACCGCCAGGTCCGTTGCCTGGACGGTAGGATTGTCGCGCCCGAAGGTAATGCCGGATGCCTGCTTAATCACCGCGGGAGGCCCGACGCTGACCAGTTGCAGGACCGCTGGAGCGCCTGGCGCGGCAATCAACGGCAGCTTCAATTGGAATCCTGCCTGCTTTGCAATCAGGTTGGCGTATCCGTTGGGCTGCTGGCTGTCCAGCAGCGACCCATTCTGAAAACCAGCGGTCAACGAATCGCCGATGAATACTGTGTTGGTGAAATTGCCCGCATTGGAGGACGGCGTGCCTGGTTTGTAGGGACTCAAGGAATTGTCGAAAACTCCGCATCCCAGGATGCCAGCGGGGGGAAGTCCGGCCATAAAAATTGCGAGAAAACGCCTCCTGCTTAAATTTGTGCCTGCGTCGGAACGGGAAACGCGGAAGACCATACGACCTCTTGCTGAATACGAAACTTTAGATGCCAGTGTTTCTCGTCTGGCTGCTTCCTGAACCCACAACCACACAACGGCCCAAAGTTCGTCCACGCACCCACGCCATCTACGCAATGCCTGATAATTTCTTGAAAGGGAGAAAAACAATGAGTCGCACGATTCGCGCTGGCGTAGTTGGGTTTGGCCTTGGCGGAAGCATTTTTCATGCGCCGTTCTTACATGCCATTGACGGCTTCGAACTCGCGGCCATCCTGCAACCCCACGGAAACACCGCGGCGCAGGCGTATCCCCATGTCTCCATCGTGCGCACCATGGACGAACTGCTGGCGCAGCCGGACCTCGAACTCATCGCCATCAGCACGCCGCCATCGACCCACTTCGAACTCGTCCAGCAAGCTCTACAGGCAAACAAGCACGTTGTGATCGATAAGCCTTTCGTCGCCACCAGCGACCAGGCCCGGCAGTTGATCGAACTGGCCCGCGCCCGGAATCGCTTGCTTTCCGTCTATCAAAACCGGCGCTGGGATGGAGATTTCCTCACGCTGCAACAACTGATCGCCGGCGGCGAATTGGGCAGACTCGTCAGTCTGGAGTCGCGCTTTGAACGGTACCATCCCGGCGTCCGCGCCAAACAATGGCAAGAGAAAAATCTTCCCGGCAATGGCCTCTTGCATGATTGGGGTTCTCATCTCGTCGATCAGGCGCTCACACTGTTCGGCACGCCGGAGGCAATCTTCGCGGACGTGCGCTATGACCGCGACGTCACCGACATCAACGACGGGTTCACGATCCTTCTCTTCTATCCGCGGATGCGGATGCGGATGAATGTAACCCTGTTGGCGCGCTCGCGCGGACCGCGCTTTGTGCTCCACGGAACGCTGGGATCGTATGTGAAATATGGCCTAGACCCGCAGGAGCAAGCCATGAAAGATGGCATGACATTAACCGACCCTCACTGGGGAGAAGAGCCCGAAGCCAACTGGGGCAAGCTGACGACAACACAGGATGGCGAAGCCGTGGTGCGGCGGGTGCCGACCCTGCCGGGAGATTATCGCAAGTATTATGAAAATATTCGCGACGCGATTCTGGGACTCGCCCCACTGACGGTAAAGCCCGAACATGGCTGGCGCACCATCCGCCTGTTTGAGATGGCGCTGGAGAGCAGCGCGCATCGCTGCTCGGTTCCCTGCGCCCCGCTCGACCAGACGCCGTAGTAGCGTAACCCCTCGAAACGGACTGCGCGAACTTACAGATGCTGTATGCAAAAAAAAGCGATGAGTCATTTTGAGCGCAGCGAAGAATCCAGAGGGTGATGGCGAAGCCCATACGATGCGCAGATCGTATGGGCTCCTCACTTCGCGCTGCGGAGCCGGCCCTGAGCGAAACCGAAGGGTTCAGAATGACTCCCTTACCCCAAATCAATCCACAAACTGTAATCCGCTCTAGCGTTCTGAGTCTTAAATTCGTTAAAGAAATGATTTTCGGCCTTGTATCAGGGCACGATTTCTAGCCTGCCCTGAGCGGAGCCGAAGGGTGCCGTAAATGGCGCAAAACAGATGGGCTCAACAGGCTGCGGAAAAACCCTTGTTTACCGCCGCGTTTTGTATTTGCAGCGGAATTTCTCGCCTTTTAGGCCGTTTTCGCTGCGGATTTCTGTTGTTGTTTTGCGCCTTTATAGGTCGTTTTACCGGCA
>JAJZDO010000634.1 GCA_021805955.1 Acidobacteriota bacterium | reverse complement strand
GGTGTTTTTGTCAACAAGGACAACATGCGGTGCGCGATCCACCATGCCGAGAATCGTCACCTGTGCTCCCTGAATGGAGGTGATGCTTCCCGCCAGCCAAGTCTTTCCATAGTTCGTCTCCAGGGTTTTTAATCGAGCTGCACGTGCAGGATCAAGGCGAACAATTGCCACCGCACCGACTGTCCTGGCTGTATCGTCCACCTCTCCTACGGCCGTAATGGCATCGCCCGGGTGCAGGTCGGATGCAGCAATCTGTTGCATGTGAGGACGCGGACCGGCGCTCTGGCCATGCTGCTTCTGCCGTGAAGGCTGCTGCAGGATGCGCGTGTTGGCGTCGAAATGGATCGTATACGCGATGCCGCTATCCAGCTTGATTGTGACTGTCGAGGCATCTGCACTGACCACCTTTCCCAGCACTCCACGCGCGCCTGGAAGCCATGTTCCCGCCCGCGCGCCCATGCCGGATGGATTGTCCGCCGCAGTTCCCTGAGCCAGGGCGATGCCACATCCTGCGCAGACCGTCATCGCTGCAAGCCATACGATGCTCACCTGAAGTATGACCGATCGTTTCCAACTCATCGTCGCCTCCATTTCTTCCGCTGTAACGCGCTCAATTACATTAGACGAAAGATTTGCTTCCAAAGATGGCTCCGAATCATCCAATAGTCGCAGGAAAGAAATTGCACTCATGATGCGCACCCCCATCCGCGAAGACCGCACGGCGGCGCAAGCCCAAAGCTGTGACCACCTGGCGCGTTTTCTGGCGGTCAGAGATCAGACGCTCGCCCTGGTTGCTCAATTGACCGCAGAAGACATGATGGTGCAGTCGATGCCGGAGGCTTCGCCGGTGAAGTGGCACCTGGCGCATACGACCTGGTTTTTCGAGTCCTTTATCCTGTTTCCGTTTTTTCCCGGATACAAGGCATTCCACGCGGATTTTCATTGGCTTTTTAACAGCTACTATCAGAGCTTTGCACGCTTTCCGGACAAGCATCTTCGCGCTTCGTTTTCTCGACCAACTCTCGATGAAGTTCTCGCTTATCGCCGACATGTGGATCAAGCGATGACAGAGTTTGCAGGTCGGATGGATGTAGGCTCGGAAGCGCTGGATCGCCTGATTCTGGGCGCGCATCACGAACAACAGCATCAGGAATTGATCCTGACGGATATTCTGCACGCATTTGCCACCAATCCGATGCGTCCGGCGTACATGGCTCCTCCGCAGAACCAGCCGACCAAAGATTTGCCGCTTGCGTTCACTTCCAGCACAGGAGGACTCAGCGAAATTGGCGCACTGGCGGATGCTGGGTTCAGCTTCGACAATGAGCGTCCACGTCATCGTGTCTGGCTGGAGCCTTTCGCGTTGAGCAACCGTCTCATCACAAATGGCGAGTACGCGAATTTCATCGCGGATGAGGGTTATTCGCGCGCGGAGTTATGGCTCTCCGAAGGATGGCATCAGGTGCAAAGCCAGGCGTGGCAGGCACCGCTTTACTGGACGAAACAAGAGGGCAGTTGGAAGATTTTCACCCTGCGCGGCACACTGGCGCTGGATACGATGCGCAACCTTCCTGTGACGCACGTGAGCTTTTATGAAGCAGATGCGTATGCACGCTGGGCCGGGAAGCGGCTGCCTACGGAAGCAGAATGGGAGTGCTGTGCCGCGCAGCATCCTATCGCAGGAAATCTGCTTGAAACAGGACGATTCCATCCTGTGCCGTGCCTGGATGAAAGAGTCATGCAGATATTCGGCGACGCGTGGCAGTGGACTGCAAGTGCCTATTTGCCATATCCGGGTTTTACTCCACTGCCTGGGGCGCTGGGCGAGTATAACGGAAAATTCATGAGCGGGAAATTTGTGTTGCGCGGAGGCTCCTTTGCCACGCCTGTCACACATCTGCGGGCAACGTACAGGAATTTTTTTGCGCCGGAGACGCGCTGGCAGTTTTCCGGAATTCGCCTGTGTGAGAGTTGCACTTGATCGACGAAATTGCAAATAGCGATTCAATTGCCGAGGTCGTGCAAGCCGGACTTCGTGCTCATCCGAAAGCTCTTCCGCCCTGGCTTTTTTACGATCAGACCGGCTCGGCGCTTTTTGAACGGATTACGGCTTTGCCTGAGTATTATTTGACACGAATGGAGCGACAGTTGCTGCATCGACATGCCGCAACGGTGATGCAAATCGCGCGCGACCATCGCTCGTTGTCGATTGTGGAACTCGGCGCCGGTTCTGCACAAAAAACATCGCTACTACTTCGAGCTGCGCAGGCGACGGAGCGCAGAATTACGTATCTGCCTGTCGAAATTTCCTCATCATCGCTTCAGACTGCTCTGCTCCATCTGAGCAACGAGTTTTCGACTTTGCGCGTACAACCAGTCCTTGCGGACTTTGTCCGAGACAGCTTCAGAATTCCAACCGCGCCGCATGACCAGCGCATGCTGCTCTGGCTTGGCTCCAGCGCTGGAAATTTCGATTCCGACGACGCGATCGGCATTCTTCAAAATGCTTCCGAAGAGATGAGTGCGGGAGATTTTCTTTTGCTTGGCCTGGATTTAGCTCCGGATTGCACTCCAGGGGGAAAACAAATCGAGGATATATTGCGCGCCTATGAAGACGCTGATGGCGTCACTGCCGCTTTCAACCAGAATGTGCTCACGCGTATCAATCGAGAACTGGACGCTGATTTCAGCGTGGAGCGCTTTCAGCACGCGGCTCGCTGGAACAGCGCTACCTGCTGCGTGGAAATGCACCTGGTCAGCACGGTCGAGCAGAACGTATCGATCCGCGCGTTGGATGCAACCGTTTCCTTTCGCATTGGAGAGTCCATTCACACGGAAAATAGTCGCAAGTACACGCCTGCCGAGGGACGCATGCTTTTGCGGGAGGCTGGATTTACTGCGGTCAGAACGTGGCTCAATGCGGACGGATGGTACGGGTTGTTTCTCGGTCAGCGTGAAGAGGGATGAGAAGACAGGCACGGGCGAGCGCTATCGTCGGATGTGTCAGAACGTGTAACCGGATTTCAATTCGCAGTGATAAACACGCGCGCGATCGGCTGTGCTGCTTTGTCTCACGGTACAGCTTGCCCAGCTTGTATCTACATCCGGACCGAGCGGGAATACCATCATTGTCCCATCCAATTCTGCTTCAATGCTCACGCCTTCTTCATCGACCGGCAAAGTGAAGTTGAGTGTACGACCGAAAAAAACAGGAAATAAATGATGCACACTGGAGTTCAGCGATGCGTGGTAGACCTCTGCTTCGATCAAAAACGTAGTGGTATCCGACCAGTCCAGCACGGAGACGGAAATTTTCTGTCCGCCTTTTTCATATCCTGAAGAATCAATCCGAGTGAATGGACATGGTCCTGCAATGCAGGAGACGCGCACCCGTCGAAACTCATTGCCCACTCCAGCATCCAGATTTTCCTTGCTTACGGATGCCTTCCAAACCCCGTCCGGTGAGCAGGGTGCATGGTCTCGGCACGGCACATTTCCTTGATTGGCCGCTTCAAAGGTTCGAATGATGCTTCCGATATTGCTTTCTGAGGTTGCATTTTCTACATAGCGAATTCGAAGATTGGCAAGTTTTGTTACGTGTGCTTCGGAGCCGGCATCGCTGACTGGGATCGGTAGCTCGTGCATGTGAAAGACATAGAGTTGATTGCGAGCCGAGCGCAGTCCGACGGAAACCTGTTTCGTCAAAGACGCGTAATTCTGATGCGTAAACTGGAAGTTCAACTTCGCTCCTGGCAACACGACTTTGCGCAGTGGAATGCGGAAGTATCCCTGGCTATCCGTCTGTACTGTCACTGTTGTGCGACCGGATTGCAGTGTCAGAGTGGCCTGTCCGATGGGTTGCTGGCGGCGTACATCCTGATCCTGGCGCAGCAGCACTCCCTGTACAACCAGTGCTCCCAGGCCGGAGTCGCGCCGAATGAGCAGCAGAAGGATCGAAACCAGAACAACAATGCTCAGGATCGCAAAAATACGCCAGCGTCTGGGATCGATGATCGCCATGGAAGAAATCCTCTGAAGAAGAATACGCTTGTACGCATCTGGTTCAATTCTCTCGATGCCTTTTTCAGTGTCAACATGTATTCTTTTCTCTTGCACGATTGCACAGGGCCGGAGATGTACTGAAGGAGATTCCCTCACCCAACCTTTATGCCGACTCGCGATCCAACGGTTTTTCCCGGCCTGTCGCTGATCTCACGCAGAAATTCTCTGCGCCAGATGTTGCAGATATGCGGCGCCTCTGTCGCTGCCCTGTGTGATCCAGTGCCGCTGCTTTCAGCTTTGTCTCAATCCTCGCATACCTCGCATGTGCGTACCGAGTCGCATCCGTCACCGTTCAGTCGTCAGGACGATGCCATTCTGGATCAGATACAACATGCAAATTTTTTGTTTTTCTGGGAACAGGGACATCCCCAGACTGGACTGATCAAAGACCGCTGCAACACGCGCATGAAAGATTCAAGTATTGTTGCCAGCATCGCCTCGACTGGCTTTGGCCTGACTGCCATCTGCATCGCTGAGAAACGCGGCTTCATCGGCCACTCGGACGCACGACTACGCGTCGTTCAGACACTCTCTTCACTCTGGCATCGTTTGCCCACGCATCGCGGTTTCTATTTTCACTTTGCAAATATCGCTACCGGCGAGCGCATCTGGGATGCCGAAGCCTCTTCGGTCGATACGGCGATTCTGCTCTGTGGCGTTCTGATGTGCAAAGCTCACTTTCATGAGGCAGATATTCGCGAACTCGCCCAGGCAATCTACGATCGCGTTGATTGGTCGTGGCTCTCGGAAGATACCGAATTGTTGCCGATGGGGTGGACTCCGGAGCTTGGCTTTCTAGCCAGCAAATGGGATGACTATAGCGAACTGATGATGATTTATCTGCTGGGCATGGGGTCAACCACACATCCGCTGCGCAGTGAAGCCTGGTCGGCATGGAAGCGCACACTTTTTGAATACGACGGAATCCGCTACATCGGTTCCTATGCGCCTTTGTTTGTGCATCAGTATTCGCAGGCATGGTTTGATTTTCGCGACAAGAAAGACCGTTTCGCAGATTATTTTCAGAACTCCATTTTGGCCACTGAAGCACATCGGCGCTTTTGTGTTGACATGAATACGCGCTTTCCGGACTACACCAATGCACTTTGGGGCATCACCGCATCCGACACGGTTGATGGCTACGCTGCGTGGGGTGGACCTCCTGCAACTGGCCCCATCGACGGGACCATCGTCCCTTGCGCTGCCGCAGGATCGCTTCCATTTCTGCCCAGCGAAACGATGCGGGTCTTGCACACGATCCATGAGCATTATCCGCAGACCTGGTCGCGTTACGGCTTTGTGGACGCCTTCAATCCGCTCACCGGTTGGGTCGATACCGACGTCGTTGGAATTGACACAGGAATCACCATGCTGATGGCGGAAAATGCACGCTCGGGATTTGTGTGGAGCACCTTTATGCGCAATGCGGAAGCACAGCGCGGGATGCAGATGGCAGGCTTTCAGAAGTATACGCACGCGCCCTATCCACTCGATGGCTTGACTGGATAATCCGGTCCAACCGTATTGCATGCGATGCAGATGAAAACTCGTCTCGCGCATGCGATGGCGATAGAATAAAGTTTACGTACTCGTCTTCGAATGCTTTGCAAATAATCATCGTCTGCGTGCAATTACTGGATTACCGTCACTGCTATTGAGGAATCGAAGACCAGCGACATGAATGAACCCATAAAAGAAATTGACGAGCAGATCGGCAACAAGCCCTCCAGTCAGGCATGGGCAGACCGTTTGAGCGCATTGCGCAATATACCTCCCGTTCTGAAGTTCGTCTGGCAATCCGGTCCTTCCGTCGTCTTCTGGAATATCACTCTCCGCATTGTCGTTGCCTTTTTGCCTGTCGGCGTGGGCATCATCGGTCGTTACATTATCGATGGCGTCAATCACATTCGCCTGCATGAGCCGCTACCGCAGCACTTCTGGTGGCTGGTTGCCGGAGAAATGATTTTGGCAATTGCGATCGGCATTCTTCTGCGCATGGTGGATTATCTGGACAGCCTGCTTGCAGATCGGTATACGCATCATGTCAGCGTGGAGGTGATGCGCAAAGCGGCTGCGCTCGACGTCACCGTCTATGAAGACCCGGTCTTTTATGACCGTCTGGAGCGCGCTCGGGTGCAGGCAACGGATCGTCTGGCCATGATTCAGATGATGGGACGTCTGATTCAGCAGAGTGTGACCGCTATTGCGTTTTCCGCGGTTCTCGTCCGCTATTCGCCGCTGCTGCTGGCGCTGCTTGTGCTTGGCATTGTGCCTGCGTTTCTTGGTGAAAGCCACTTTGCATTCCTTTCGTATGCCAAAAATCTGCGGCAGACTCCGCTGCGTCGCCAGATGGATTATCTTCGTCAGGTTGGAGCCAGCAAGGAAGCGGCCAAGGAGTTGAAGCTCTTCAACCTGAGCGGATATCTGACAGACCGCTTCAGCGCGCTCTCGCTGCATCTTTATCACGAGAATGTCGAACTCAATCGCCGCCGACTTTTCTGGGGCGGACTGCTGGCGCTTCTTGGCCAGTTTGGCTATTACGCTGCCTATGGTTTGAGCATCTATCGCACCATTCAAGGGCGATATACGGTGGGCGACCTCACGCTGATTACCACCGCCATTCTGCAGGCGATGAGCAATATACAGATGGTCTTTTCCACGGCTTCAGGCGTTGCCGATCAGGCATTATTCCTTACCGACCTGATTGCGTTTTTTGAGATGAAGCCTCGCGTTGAGTCGCGCGAAGATGGACTCCGTGCGCCTCGACCCATTCGACGCGGCTTCGAGTTTCGTAATGTCTCCTTTGCATATCCCGGCACCACTCGTCGGGTTTTGAGCGATTTCAATTTCACCTTGTCGCCCGGCGAGCGCATTGCATTGATTGGCGAAAACGGTCAGGGAAAAACAACCGTCGTCAAGCTGATCACGCGACTCTATGATCCAACCGAAGGACAGATTCTGCTGGATGGAGTTGATCTGCGCGAATACGATCTGGATGATTTGCATGCGGAAATGGGCGTCATCTTTCAGGACTTCATGCGCTATGAAATGACTGCGAGAGAAAACATCGCCGTCGGTCGCGTGGAGCTTCCGCACACTCCTGAAGAGATTACGAATGCAGCGGAGAAGAGCCTCGCTGCCAGCGTGATTGCGAAGTTGCACCACGGCTACGATCAAATGCTCGGGCGGCGCTTCGAAGGCGGTGTTGATCTTTCAGGTGGCGAGTGGCAGCGTCTTGCGCTTGCACGAGCCTATCTGCGCGACGCGCAGCTTCTCATTCTGGACGAGCCAACGGCTGCTCTTGACGCGCGCAGCGAGATGGAGGTCTTCGAGCGCTTTGCCGATCTTACCCGGAACAAGATGGCGCTCCTGATCTCGCATCGGTTTTCCACGGTCCGGATGGCGGATCGTATTGTTGTTCTTGAAGGTGGACGCCTGGTTGAAGAAGGAACGCACCATCAACTGATGAGTTCTGGCGGAAGATACGCATCCATGTTTGAGATGCAGGCCGCTAGCTACCGCTGAGGACACATGAACGAGCAGACATCCACATCCTCGATAACTCATGCTGTGCCGCCTGCGCTGTTGGAATCTCTGCGAGAAGCCGCGCGTTTGGCGTCGTCGTGGGAGGTCGTTCCATGGCCCAGAAACCGCTCGCAGTTTTCTGATCGTTCAGAGGCGATGACCGCATCGCTGCGCAAACTAGAAAAGGATTTTGCACGCTTTCCGGTAGACAATATTCCTTCTCACCAGCCACTCCGGCGTAGTGCATTTCTTGAGATGCAAAAAGGGATACGCCTGCTACGCTCTGCGCTTGCCGATCATCCGCACGAAGCTGAGACGCTCCCCCGGCTCGTCTCCGGAGCGACGCCGGATGAACCAAGAATCTCTGGTCTTGCGCATCTTTATCTGGAGCGGTCAAGTCATCAATTCAAGGTTAAAACGCTGCTTGTATTCCTCGATGAGCTTCAAAAGTTTGAAACGCTGCTCTACAAAGAAATCTGGCAACTAGGCTCCCACCTGAAGTTCGCTCTCCTGGAGACGCTTCTCAGAGACGCACAGGTTCTGATGGATGCCTCCGACTGCGAAGACCTGGCACAGCGTGTGATGAACGGCCTGGAGAGCCTGCGCCAGATCGCACTCGTGGACTGGACTGGCATTCTCGAATCGCGCATCGCCTTCGACTCGATTCTGCTGCATGATCCGACCGGCACCTATGCCGAGATGGATTTCGAAAGCCGGGAGCTGTATCGCAGGCGCGTGGCGTTTCTTGCCCGCTACTCCGACTTCGGCGAGCTGCGCGTTGCGCAGGCGGCACTGGATATGGCAAAGAATGCCAAGGATGACCCTGCGCAACAGGCGCGCACCAATCTGCGCCGCCGACATGTGGGCTATTACCTCATCGATCAGGGCTTTGCATCGCTTCGCATGCGGATCGGATTTCACCCACCTCTGATCTGGCGGATTCGTGAGAGCGTTCGTTCCGCAGCTGATGAGTTTTATATCGGCGGGATTCTTATCCTGACCATTCTTCTTACCGCTTTGCCGCTTTTTCCGCTTGCCGCCTACGATCATGTGTGGGGAGAGCTTCTGCTGGCGCTGCTGCTGCTGTTGCTGCCCGCCTCGCAAGCCTCGGTCGAGCTGGTGAACACGGTCATCAGCGCGTGCTTTGAACCTTCTCCGCTGCCGCGACTGGATTTCAGCACAGCGATTCCAGCCGAGTGCTCTACGCTTGTCGCGGTGCCGACGCTACTGCTCAATGTCGAACAGGTTCGCGACCTCTTTAACAGCCTGGAAGTTCGCTATCTGGCCAATCGCGACCCTCACCTTCATTTCGCGCTGCTCACGGACCTTCCCGATTCGATCAGCAAACCCAACGACAAGGACGCGCATCCGCTGGTGGACCTGGCGATTCAGCTCACGGAGGAGTTGAATCGCAAGTACGCTCCCGCGCGCAGAGGCGAATTCCTTCTGCTCCATCGCCATCGTATCTTCAATCACAGGCAGGGAGCGTGGATGGGCTGGGAGCGAAAGCGGGGCAAGCTGCTTGACCTGAATAAATTTCTGATCGGCGAGTTTGACGCGTTTCCCATCAAGGCGGGCAATCTTGCAATGCTCACGAGCATTCGCTATGTATTGACCCTCGATTCTGATTCCCAGCTCCCGCGTGGCTCCGCGTCCCGGCTGATCGGGGCCATGGCGCATCCGCTGAATCAGGCAATCATCGATCCCGCATCGCGCGTGGTCGAAACCGGCTATGGCATACTCCAGCCCCGAGTCAGCGTCACCGTTCACTCGTCCATTCGGTCGCGCATGGCGAATATCTTTTCAGGTCAGACGGGACTGGATATCTATACGCGCGCGGTTTCCGATACGTATCAGGATCTCTTTGGTGAAGGCATCTTTACCGGTAAAGGTATCTATGAACTGGAGACGCTTCACGCCGTTCTCAATCGTCGCTTCCCGCGCAATGCGCTGCTGAGCCACGATTTGATTGAAGGCGCCTACGCGCGCGCGGGCCTGGTTACGGATGTCGAACTGATCGACGATTATCCATCCCATTACAGCGCCTACAGCAGGCGGAAACACCGTTGGGTTCGCGGCGACTGGCAGATTGTGCAATGGATCTTCGGGCGCGTCCCGGAAGAGTCGGGACGCATGGTGCCCAATCCGATCTCCTTCGTTTCGCGCTGGAAGATTCTTGACAACCTGCGCCGTTCGCTCGTCGATTCCGCTCTCTTCCTGTTTTTGATTGCGGCATGGTTAGTTCTGCCCGTTTCGCCGCTCTACTGGACGTTGCTGATTGCAGCGCTTCTGGTGGCGCCGGCGCTCTTGCAGTTTGTCGTGAGCCTCATCCGCATCGGCGCGGCCACCACAAAGACCATGACGATCGGCGAGGCGATCGCCGCACTTGGCCGCAACCTGCTCATCACGCTGTTGAATCTTCTTCTTCTGCCGCACCAGGCATTGCTCGGTTTCGACGCGGTGCTGCGTTCGCTTGTGCGCGGCTGGATCACCGGCGAACGCTTGCTGGAGTGGGAGACAGCGGCACAGGCCGAGGAGACGCGACATCGCAGGACGCCCGTGGATCGCTATATGGCCTGGGTTCCTGTGGTTGCGCTCCTGCTGGCCGGTGGCCTCTGGCTGGACCGTGCGCATCGTAGCGCGCTCTTTGTCGCAGCGCCGTTCCTTGCGGGATGGCTCCTGGTGCAAGTGCTGATTGCATGGCTGAACCGGATGCCGGGGGCACAGAAGCGGACGATCACGCTGGCAGAACGCGGCCTGCTGCTTGGCCACGCGCAGCGCATCTGGAGCTATTTCGATCACTTCGGTTCTGCCGCGCACAATTATCTGATTCCAGACAACGTGGAAGAGGATGAATTTCGAGAAGCTGCGCGCGTCTCGCCCACGAATATCGGCTTGCTCCTGAATGCGCGTCAGGCAGCATGCACATTCGGCTTTTTGACTTTGCCGGAGTTTGCCGAGCGTACCGAAAACTCCCTGGCAACGATCGATCGCCTGACGAAGTTCCGCGGCCACCTTTACAACTGGTACGACACGCGCACCTGCAAACCGCTCGATGCAGCACCCTTTGTCTCCACGGTCGACAGCGGCAATTTTGTTGCCTCGCTTCTGACGCTTGCCGCCGGCACACGCTCACTGCTGGAATCGCCTTTGCTCCCAAGGCAGTTGCTGCAAGTCTTCCCCGTCTTTCGTTCGCTTGCGGCAAATGATCCAGCGCTCCATCGATTCTTTGCCGAGCATCCGATGCCCACCGATTCTGCCGCGACAGAAGCGTGGCTGAACTGGCTGCATGGATGCGCCCACTCCGGCGATGCGCAGAACGCCTCGGTGAGCGTGCTTGCGGGCGATCTGCAGGCGCGGCTTGTTGCGCTCACACACCTGCTGGCGGAGTTTGTGCCGTGGGTGTCTCCAGATCACTCCGATGTCCGCAGGCTGCTCACATGGGATGCGCAGACGCTCTCCACCGCCTCCCTGCTGGAGTTTACCGGCAGTACCCAAGTGATTCAAGCCCAGCTTCAGCAGCTTTGCAGCCAGTCGCAATCGGAAGCCGAGAGAGAGGCAGTCGAAAGCTGCCTGCATGCAACCACCCAGGCTCTCGCCGCACAGAGCCGGTTGCTTGAAAAGCTGAGAAAGATCGCGACCCGCGCCGAAGAGCTTGCCACAGCAACCGAGTTCGCTTTCCTTGTTCATCCGGATCGCAAAGTGCTCTCGATCGGGTGGGATGTGAAGGAGGGGAAGATTCACGAGTCCTGCTACGACATGCTTGCCTCGGAGGCGCGTATCGCCACGTTTCTGGCGGTTGGCCGCGGAGACCTGCCGCAACAAAGCTGGTTCCGATTGGCGCGGGATCATGCCCACGCCTTCGGGCGATTTGCTCTGATCTCCTGGACAGGCACCATGTTTGAGTATCTGATGCCTGCGCTCTGGATGCGCACCTTGCCCAATACGCTGTTAGCCGGCACACAGAACGCAAGCGTACACATTCAGAAAGCATGGGCGCGCAAGCATCGCATTCCCTGGGGCATCTCCGAGTCTGGATTTGCGGAACGCAACGACTCAGGCCACTACGGCTACTTCGCATGGGGAATTCCGGATATCGCGCTGGCATGGGAGGCCAAGGCCGGGCCTGTCGTCTCGCCGTACTCCACGTTTCTTGCGCTCAGCGTCGATCCCCGCGCGGTGATCAAGAACCTTCAACTCTTGCAGGCTGCTGGATGGAGTGGGCGCTACGGCCTCTATGAAGCGATTGATTACAGCCAATCGCAGCGCAATCCCGAACCTGTTCGAGAGTGGATGGCGCACCACCTGGGCATGTCGCTGCTTGCCATCCAAAATCATCTCTTCGATGGACAGGTCCAGGATTGGTTTCATGCCAATCCGCTTGTGCAATCCGTAGAGTTGCTGCTGAACGAGATGCCTGCGCGTAAAGCTGCTTTGAAGGCAGCGCTCGAACTTTTTTCGCGCCCCGTTCCACGCGAGACAGTCGAGCCGCAATGAACGGCTAATCCGTGCTGTAAAAGGGTACTCTTGGTGCAGGCTATGAATGATCGCGAGCTTCTGCAAATCATCCGCCGCGCCCCCGACCAACGGGCTGGCTATAAGCAACTGATCCAGGCGCTCGGCATTGGCCATGGTGGTGCGCGTCGCCTGCTTCGCGAGCGCCTCCATGCCCTTGTCGCAGCCGGCGAACTCATCGCTACCACCGACGGCGGATGGGCTGTTGCCGATGCGCAGCAACGCTCTGTGCACACGCGCGACAACCTGATTGCCGGACGCATCGATCTGCACCGCGATGGATTCGCATTTGTGCGTCCCAACGCTTCCGGAGGTCATCCGGGCCAGACGGAAGATATTTTTATTCCACCATCCGAGATTCACTCCGCAATGCAAGGCGATCAGGTGCTGGTCGAACTGGATCGACGCAGTGCATCCGCACGACCATCCGGACGCGTTGTGCGGGTTATGGAGCGTCGTAACCCTACCATTGTTGGCACGTTTCACGACGCACGCAAGCGCCATCGCAGTGGCTCCTCCGCCGCTCCATCACGCGGCCACTGGGTCACTCCGTTCGATTCGCGCATGGCGCAGCCGATCCTCATCTCCCCCGATGCGCCGTTGCCCGAACCCACTGCCGATACACGCAATCGCGTACTCGATGACCTGGCGCTGCGTGCGGCGCAATACGACAGCCTCGACGGTTTGATCGTCGATGTGGAAATCACCGCCTGGCCTTCCACGACTCGTCCCGCGCAGGGACGCGTGATTGAAGTGCTTGGCCACCCGGATGACTTTGGCGTCGATGTGGAGATCATGCTCAGGAAGCATCAGCTTCCGCGCATCTTTCCCGACGGTGTGCTGGCCGAGGCTCGTGCTGTTGCCATGCCTGACCCTCCCAGTGCAGACACGCAGGAGACGGCGCGCCGTGAGGACTTCCGCCATCTTCCCATCGTCACCATTGACGGAGAGTCGGCGCGCGACTTTGACGATGCGGTCTTTGTGCGGCGGCTCGGCCAGGATGCGCAGGCTGGCTGGGAGCTACAGGTGCACATCGCCGATGTCTCCCATTACGTGCGCCCTGGCACCGATCTCGATCTGGAGGCGCGCCTGCGCGGCACCAGTGTCTATTTTCCTGATCGCGCAATTCCCATGCTGCCGCACCAGCTTTCCACGGGCATTTGTTCCCTGCGTCCAGACGAAGATCGTTTTGTACTCAGTTGCATTCTTCAACTTGACCATGCAGCCAATATCCTCAGTTTTCGTATCGCGGAAGGCATCATCCGCTCGGCTGCGCGCATGACCTATACCCAGGGGCATCGCATTCTTGAGGGCGA
>JAJZDO010000211.1 GCA_021805955.1 Acidobacteriota bacterium | reverse complement strand
CTAGCCCAAGGTGCATGTCCCGCATTGCTTCAGCAAACCACGAGGTCGTCATCAAGCCACATCGAGGTGGTCATCCTGAGCGGAGCGAAGGAGCTCTGTATTTTTCTTTTTTCTTTCCCAATGGACGACCACACTGGAGGGATTGACAATGGCCTCGTAGGGACTTTTATCGTGCAGTCCCTACGACTTCGCGACGCTCCATATGGTTCTCGCGTTCTCTTCGGAGTTCACGGTTATGCCGTACTTTCCTGCGGAGGAAGAACAGCATGGTCCACGTGGACAGCGCAGAAAGCGTGGTGAGACCGAAGATACCAATTGCTATCCATTTAAGCAGTTGAACTTCGTTCATGCTGATTCCTCCTTTTCCCAGAACTGCTTACCTCGTTTGACTCCATACGAGGTCCATTCGCAAACCATGCCGCACAATAAAATTAAGATGCTGACACTGGCGATACCGACTATGCGCCATGCTGTTATCTGATCGTGTCTCCAGTAATCTATTGGGACAAAAACGACAACCAAGACCGCCAATTCCCGTAGATAATGCCCTCCCATGCAGAACCCGCTTTCCAATACACCCAAAGCAACGGTTCCAAAGGAGAGACGCTTTTGCACCAAGTCACGCTCCAAAAACAACGGTGCTAGTCGTTATATACACCGGAAGAGGAAGCTGCAACAGTAAATATTCCACATCAACTTCCATTTTAGATTACCTGTGGATTCAAATTGACCCACTTCCCGCCATCTCACTGAGCTGGCGCTGGTGTTCATATTCCGAGGCGTCCATTTTTGCCGCAGAAATCTTCAACCGATGCGGCTTTGCGTGTGCGTCTACGTTACGGTCAGAACGATCGTCGTCGAGGCCACCGTGCTTCCAGAAGTTCCAGTCACCGTTACGGACTGCGTCACCGGCGTTCCGCCACCGCCGGCGCTGCTGCCGCCGCCGCTACAGGCTGTAATCGCCGTCGCGGCCATCAGCCCACCCACCAGCAGCAACACCGCCATCCAGCGCGATGGGAAGAAACGCCGTTTCCGTCCCACCCCAAGCAGCGCCAATCCAAGCATCCCTGCAAACGCCATCCGCACCGGCGATCTAGAATCGTGCGGCGAAGGAGACGACTTCATCCGCGCCACCGAAGTCGCCGCCGCGGAAGAGCTGGCGCTCAGCGTGAGTGTCACCGTTTGCGCAGCGCCCGGCGTCAGGCTTACGGACGAGTTGGAAAAGCTGCACGTAACTCCCGCCGGCAGATTCGAGCATGTCAAGTCCACTGTGCCGGTGAACCCAGAGGTACCCGGTCCCGAGCTGCTTGGGCTCAGCACCACGGACGTCGTTCCCGTACCGCCCGGAGTCACGCTCACCGTAGCCGGCTTCAGAAGCAGACTGAACTGTCCATTCACCGCAATCAGCCTTGGCCACACCGCTGCCAGGGCCGCCGCGTCCACCGAACCCAATCCAGTGGCCATATCGTATCCGCTCCCCGCGTTGCAGCAGGACATAACGCCATAGCCGCCGGTATTGCCGTTGCAGTTCGGGCTTCCCGCGACACACACCACCGCATTGCTTCCCGTGGTGATATCGTGGAACGACGCCGGCGTAGTTTCCGCCGTCTGGTAAAGGATTGGATTGATGTTGCCGACGCCGTTGCTGTTCCCCGCTTCCTGGTTCATCAACGTGACGATGGCCGCCCATTGCGGGGCGGCAATGGAAGTTCCCCCATACAAATAGCCGCTCGAGTTGGCGTCAAAATACGGCACCTGATTCGAACCCACCGGATACACGCAGCTGCTCGCGCCCGTGAACGCCGTACCCGCCGAGTTCACTTCCTCCGTGCACAACACGTACCCGTCGTGATTCGGATCGGCGGCCAGAGAAACGTCCGGCACATCTCGCTTTGAATCGCTGGGAACGCCCGTCCCAACTTGCCACGAAGGCTTGGTGAACAAAGAGCTGGCGCCGCCGCCGCTGGCGCTCAACGCGCCATTGCTGTTCAGTCCTGTAATGTCCGGTGTGTCATTCCACGTAGTTTCAGGAATGTAACTGATCGCGGAGCCGTTGTTGGAGTTGTTGCTGCTGTTCCAGTACTTCGATTGGTCTCCAATGTCCCCGCTGAACGACGTTCCCCCTACCCCGGTGACGTACTGGCTGCTCGGTGGATAGTCGACGGCCAAGCCGTGCGAGGCGGCCACAGGCTGCCCGCTGCTGTTCGTTCCAGTGTCACAATCTGCGGAACCGCTATCTCCGGAAGCTGCGATTACTGTTTGTCCCTGCGCATTCGCCTTCTCCAGACTCTGTTCCAGGACCTGAATCGCGCTGCTCCCTGCAAACGCATTCTCACACGCCCCATAGCTCAGGCTGATCACCGGCACGAACTGGGTGCTATTGATCAGAGGGGTGTTGATCGCGTACTGCAGCGCATCCAGCACGTCGTAGTTCTGGCTGTTTCCAACGGTGACGTACAGAATGTTCGCGTTCTTCGCAATCGCACCCGACCATTCCACATCGATGTCCGCCTCTTCCAGATCGCCCGGATAGGCTGTGGCGGACCCAGAACCCGGCACCAGAATCTGCGTGGGCAAGTTGCCTGCATTCAGCCCGCTCAACTTTCTGAAATTGGCAATATCACTCTGGTACTGCACAATGTCAGTCTGCCCCACGATGGCCAGCGTCTGGTTTGTTCCCGTAAAGTTGCTGTTGTACAAGCCGGTCACGTCATATATCTTCTGCGCATCGGCGGGCGCAATATAGTTGTACTCGTTTCCGTTTTGATCCATCAGCGTGTAATGCGGGCCCACCGAGGCCGCTGCGCTTCGCGGCGCTTCATGCACCATTCGCTTCATCACACGCGGCTCCGGACGAAACGTGTTCAGGTGCTCCACTCCCAACGCTATGCCCGCAATTGCCTGCGGCAGGCTGATGTCGGTCGAGTTCGCCCATTCCTGTCTCCCCTGGAAAAGATACCGGTGCAATTGCGTCTGGAACACCGCATTTACCTGGGCCGCTGTTCCACTGAAAACGATCCTGTCCGCGCTGGCCGGAATGCCGGTCACCGTAAAACCCTGCGAGCCAAGCCATGCCGCCACTTTCGCCAGGTCCTGCTGGCTCACTCCGTAGCGGGCGGCAAACTCCCCAGGCTTCAGCCATTGGTGATACATCGGGGAGCCCTTGGTCTGCTGTTCCTTGAGCAGGTTTGTCAGGTCGGCCTGTTGCGCCGGAGAAAGAGCAAACACCAGCGACATGTTCTCGATCGGCGTCGACCCAGCCAACTGTCCCTGGTCCTGCGCCGCGGCAACCAGCGGATGAACGGTTCCCTTCACAACCTGCATCTGCGCGGAACGAATGGGCCCATTGATCCGGCTTTGTAGAACTGCCAGGGCCCTGGCCTGCGGAGTGGCCCATCCACCCAGCAACAGCGCTCCGATAATTCCTAATCCCAAGGTAGTGCCAATGCAGTGCAGCTTGCTACGCATATTTCGACCGTGCTTCGGGTCCATCGTGTGTACCTGCAATGAAAATCTTTCTGTCGGATGAGCGGAAGAGCAAATACCGAGATTCTAAAAGAGAATCTCGCAGAAACGCCAACGAAATTCATCATATAGACGCCGCCTCCAGGAAATAGTCGCTATATTCAGGCGTTTTCAACGTCCAATAGTTGATAGCATCTCCTTTGGGATCTGCGGCCTTCATTCAATAGACGATTCCAGGAATGGTAAAGTTCGCCCATGAATCAGTTAGATTTCTCATTGTTCACCTTGGGAGGCTCTCTTGTAGCCGGATTGTTGGGCTCCCTGACCGGCTTGGGCGGCGGCGTCGTCCTTGTTCCCATGCTGGTCCTTTTGTTTAAAGTTGACATCCACTACGCCATCGGCGCATCGCTCATCTCCGTCATTGCCACCTCTTCCGGCAGCGCTGCTGCCTATGTGCGAGAGGGGTATTCGAACATTCGCATCGGCATGTTCCTGGAAGTCGCCACCACTCTGGGAGCCGTCGGCGGAGCGTGGCTGGCAACGCGCACTCCCACCCGCGGCATCGCGATTGTATTCGGCCTGGTGCTGCTTTACTCCGTGTATCTTTCTTTTCAGAGACATGACGACGAAGTCATTGCCCACAATCCATGGTCCGACCGCCTCAAAATGAACGGTACCTTCCCCGGCCCCGACGGCAAACTCCAGCAATATTCTGTCAAGCACATTTCCGGCGGTTTCGGTACCATGGTCGGCGCGGGCGTCCTCTCCGGCCTGCTGGGCATTGGCTCCGGGGCCGTCAAGGTGCTGGCCATGGACCACATCATGCGCATCCCC
>JAJZDO010000185.1 GCA_021805955.1 Acidobacteriota bacterium | reverse complement strand
CCACCAGAATGCTGGCCGCCGGTAGCGGCACAAATGCCAGCAGGGTGAGCCATGGGCTGATGCGCACCATAAAAATCAAAGCGCCCACGGTGAACAGCAGCGTGTTCAGGCTGTACATGATGGCCGGGCCGAGCAGCATGCGGACGGCGTTCAGGTCGTTGGTTGCGCGGGCCATGATGTCGCCGGTGCGATGCTCGCGAAAATATTCCGGGGCCTGGCGCTCCAAGGTGCGGAATAGGTCGTTCCGCATGTCGTATTCAATGTCGCGGGAAAGGCCGATCAGCACCCATCGGGTAAGGAAAAGAAAAACGCCTTTGGAGAGGGCTACGGCCACTAGCAGCGCCGCATAGAACAAGATGCCGCGATAGCTCAGATGGCGCGTCATGTCGTCGATCGCGCGCCGGATTACTTGCGGAAACAAGATCCAGATGGCATTGCTGCAAACGGCAAAAAATCCGCCGACCAGGAAACCGCGGCGGTAGCGCCGCATATAGGGGAACAGGGGCCGCAGGTTTTCCCACATCGTCAGACGAGACCTCCATTTTCTATTGTAGTCAAGCGCCCGGAACGGGCCTCAAGTCGGCGTGCGCAGCAGCAGGTATCCGCCGATCAGGCCGAAGAGCAGGTCCGGCGACCAGGCGGCCAGCACTGCGGGCAGCGTGTTGACGTTTCCCATCGCCTCGAAGAGTCCTGCGGCCACCCAGTAGGCGATTGCCACGCCGATGGCCACCGCGACGCCGGTAAGCGACCCTCGCCGACCCATGGAGAGCGCAAAAGGAACGGCCAGGATCGCCATCACGAGTGTGACCAGCGGATAGGCAATTTTCTTGTCGAGCTGTACGCGCAGCGGAAGCGTGTCGAAGCCGCTCTGGCTAAGATCGTGGATATAGTGGGCAAGCTCCGTGAATGTCATTTCCGACGATTGGAGGTCTTCTTTCTTGAAGTATTGCGGGGCCTCGACGATCTCCGGAAATACTTTCGAAGTGAAGGTTGTATAGGAAGCGATGGTGCCGCCCTGAAAGGTCCGCTCCCAACCTTTGTCGAAGATCCACTGGTGCTGCTGCGGCTCCCAGGCTACATCGGCGGCGAAGATGCGACGCGCCAATACAAAGCTATTCGGCTGGAATTCGAGCACGGTAAGGTTCGCGAAACGATTGTTGGCGGAATCGAAGAACTCGTAATAAAAAATGCGTGCCGGTTCGCCAGGTTTGTTTTCTCCGAAGACCCATTCACGGTCGGGCCGCAGGAAGGTGCGCGGCGGTTTGCCTTTGATTTCACTGCGCAGCGACTCCTGCTTGCGGTTTGCTGTTGGCAAATAGAATTGGTCAAAGGTGAACATCACGACAGAGAGGCCGCCGGCGATCATGAAAATCGGCAGGATGACGCGATACAGACTGATGCCGGTGGCCTTCATCGCCGTAAGTTCGCTCGACCGGTTCAGCACGCCGATGGTCGCCAGCACCGCAATCAATACGCTGAGTGGCGTAATGCTGTAGATCATGCTTGGCGTCAGGTTCAGCAGATATTCTCCGACGATTGCGAGGGACGCATGGTTGCGGACGATGTCGCCGAGCAGTTCGAACAGGGAGAAGATCAGAGACAGCATGACGAAGCTGACTTCCACCAATAGAAAGCTGCCGAGAAAAGAGCGCAGCACATAATCGTCCAGGATCAGCGGAAAGCCTTCATACAGAGTGCGCCGGGGGATGGCTGCAAAGACTGCTTCCCCGGACGGATCGGGATTGCGCCCCAATCTCTTTTGTATCTGCTCCGGCAGTCTGAATGCAGGGAAGCGGACGGCGCCTCGTGCCATTTGCCGCAGCAGCAGCAACCCCGCGACGGCAAACAGAAAATTCGCGCCCCACACGCCCACAACCACGGAAATTTTGTTCTGCTTGGCCAGCGCCATCCCGGTGGAAGACAAAAAGTAGTAGATGAAGACCAGAAAAATCGTGAGCACAAAGCCCATGCTCTTGCCGCCTCGCCGCGACGACAGGCCGAGCGGGATTCCCACCAGCATCAGCACAAGGCACGCGCTTGGATAGGCGAAGCGCTTTTGCATTTCAATCTGGTACCACCGGCCATCCTGCTGCTGCGCCTTGCGGTATAGTTCGCGATTCGACATGGCAAGAATCGGCACATCGCTGTGACCGATGCGAACGTTGTCCTGGCCGCTGTTCACTTGTACTGGAAGGTCGGTCTGGGAGAATGTCGAAATGTTGTACGCGGCAGGATCGTTGGGCGGCATCTCGTGCTGTTCGCCGTTGCGCAGGCGCATGCGAAGTTCATGATGGCTGCCGCCGACAACGGTCGCCTGCTCGGCGACAATGATCTTCGGTGAGCCTGGATTGGTCAGGTCCGCGAGAAACACATGCGACCATACCGACGCGTTACGGCCGTTGCGGACATCCTGAACATACAGAACGGAGTTGCGGAAGTCCTCGTAAAATACGCGGGGCTGCACCTGAAACGTAGCCTGCGAATCCCGTAAGGAATTTTCAACCCGCAACATTGCGGAGGTCGCTTTTGGCGCCATGTAGAGAGAGTTGAAGAGTCCCAGCATCCAGGCAGCCACGCTGACGATGGCAACAATACGCACAAAGTCGAACACGCCGAAACCGCAGGCCCGCATCGCTGTGATCTCACTGTCGGCGGCCAGACGGCTGAGCCCGAGCAGGATACCCACCAGCACCGCCATGGGAATCGTCACGGTCAGGGCATTGGGCAACGTAAAGGCAATCAGCTTGAACACGCTCGATAAAGAAGCGCCATCCTGGACGACAAGCTCCACAATCTGCACCAGATTGGGCATGAACAGGACAAATGTAAATAAGAAAATTCCCAGTAGCGAGTGGGAAAGAACTTCACCGAGGATGTAGCGAGTGAGGATGCGCACGGATCGTCTCTGCTAAATTATGAAGCTAACTGCGGTCAGCGTCGTTCCTGGGTGAAATAAAACGTGGCGGCAGAACCAACCAGGCCCGCAAAAATTGGCACCCATGTGCTGAAGATGCGGTCTACATGCTCGATTGCGTCTGCGCGGTTGTGATAGGCGAGCCAAAATACGGACGCATAGTTGATCAGGAATACTAAGCAGAGAGCACCGAAAGAAGCAATCGCCAAGGCGCGGGCGGTTTTGGCTTTGTGGATTTCTGTTGAGGGAAGCGGTTGTCTGAACCCCTCAACTTCTTCCAAAGGACCGTCGTCGGCCTCGCGGAGATCAATCGACCGGGTTTCGGCGGCGTCCTGGTCATCGACTGGCATTAGCGTCTCTAAGCCGTTATCTTGTCGGCATTTTTGGCAGACCAGAACGGAAAGATCACTTCGCGCTGCCGACCGTTCTTTTCAATCAGGATGGTGGCGCCGTTCTTTTGCGTTTCGTCGATCGTCCACTGTAGCAACCGCAATGCCTGCCGGATGACCTCCGCGCGATTCGCCATTCCAGTGGTGTCTTTGAGGTCGGACAAGTCGTGTAGCGCCTGGTCCGTGAAATCAAGTTGCAGCCGATGCTTTTTCATGTTTGTAACCTTCCTCCCTGCTGACCTGAGAACGCGTCCGTGTAGGAATTGAATCCAGAAAATTTAATACCAAGTCATCGCTTTCTTTAGTATCCGATTCATCGCGGAGTATGGTTAGCCTTTCCTCGATCTCTACTATGGACGTGAATGTAAACGCCTCCGCAATGACAACTTTGCATTCAGATAGCATAATTTTCTTTCTGTCTGATCGATTTCCTGCTGGCAGCGCAAATAGAACCAAGGGCGAATTAAACACAGGCAGGAACGGAAAGACTGAAAGAAAGGAAACAGAATAGCTCTGGGCTTTAGTAGCTGGCCCATACGTGAGTATGTCATGAGTGGATGATGAGTGCAATACCCGGCAATATTTCAGCTATTTATTTTTACCGGAATAAAGCAATAACCGACGCCCCGCACTGTCTGGAGATGGACAGGATGGGCAGGGTCGTCTTCCAGATAACGGCGCAGGCGGACTATGAAGTTGTCGATGGCACGGGTGTCTGTGTCTTCGTGTAGATGCCAGACTTGTTCGAGGATTTCGCTGCGGGAGATGGCCCGGCCCGGATTGCGCACCAGGTGGCGCAGCAGTTCAGTCTCCATCAGAGTGAGCCGGATGTGCCGGTCGGCAGCGCGAAGTTCCAGCAGGGAAAAGTCGATCGTGCGGCCGTTGAAGGTATAAGCGTCTGCGAGGACTTCGGGCTGTTCTGTTGGAGACGCCTCCACTGATTGCGCCGGCGTCGGCGGCGTGCGCAGCCATTGGGTGCGCCGCAGCAGGCCGTTCAAACGCGC
>JAJZDO010000603.1 GCA_021805955.1 Acidobacteriota bacterium | reverse complement strand
TCGCGTGCGTATCGAAATAGATTGGTTGCGCCGTGGACCGAAGGCCCGGACTACAAAGTCAAAAGCGCGCATTGACAGCGCCAACAGCATGATCGGAAATCTGGCGGAGATGAGATCCCGCAGTCAAACCTCAACAGCCAACATCGATTTTTCGGCCACGGAGCGAAAGACGAAGCGACTGGTGGAGTTGGAGGGTGTCTCCTGCAGGATGGGCGATCAGGTTTTGTTCGACAAACTCGATTTCATCCTGACCGCCAAGATGCGACTCGGTCTGGTTGGCCCGAATGGCAGCGGGAAGACCACCTTGTTACGACTGCTGCAAGGAGAGCTACTGCCCGATGCCGGAGAAATTCGCCGTGCTCCCACATTGAGAATCGTTTCCTTCGACCAGAATCGAGTGCTCGATACCAATCTGACGCTGCGTCGTGCCCTGGCGCCGGACAGCGACTCCGTCGTCTATCAGGATCGCGTGCAGCATGTCGCCTCCTGGGCTGAGCGATTTTTGTTTACCAGTGAGCAACTGAACCAGCCCGTTGAGCGGCTCTCCGGCGGCGAACGCGCTCGCGTGCTGATCGCCAGACTGATGCTGCAACCCGCGGACCTGCTGCTGCTCGATGAACCGACCAACGATCTGGATATCCCCACGCTGGAAATCCTGGAGGAAAGCCTGCTCGAATTTGCGGGCGCGCTGGTGCTGGTGACACACGACCGATTCATGCTCGATCGCATCTCGACAACGGTGTTGGGGCTCGATGGCCGAGGCGGCGCGGAACGCTTTGCCGACTATTCGCAATGGAACGCCTGGAAGAATGAGCGGGGACAGAAGAAAAATTCCGAACTCTCGCCGCGCTCAACGGACGGTGCTGGGGCCGCGGCCAGGAATGCCGCGACAACCTCCTCCAATCAGGTCAAGAAGAAACTTTCGTATATGGAAGCGCGCGAATACTCGACCATCGAACAGGACATCGCGGATGCGGAGGAGCAACTTCAAACGCATCGCGATGCGATGGAAGATCCCGCGATTGCAACCGATGCAACGCGGCTGGAAAAGGCTATGGAGGCCATCGCAGAGGCCGAAGCTCGAGTGGATGCGCTGTACCTGCGTTGGACGGAATTGGAAGCCAAGCTGAAATAGCCTCGTATACGATGACCTCGCTTTCATTGGATGCTTCCTCCAGAATGAAGCGAAAAAATAGGGAGTGCAAAATGTTCGCTGCACTCCCTTATCCCTACAAAAACTTTTTTGTTTCTAATGTCAGCCGCGTCGGGCCGCCATCATCTCCACACCGGCAAATTGCTCCTGGATGGCTCGATTGAACGCTGGGATATCGTCGGGCTTGCGACTGGTTGTGAGGTTATGGTCGACGACTACCTGTTCATCGACCCAGTTTGCGCCCGCATTTTTCAAATCGGTCTTCAGCGACGGCCAGGAGGTTAACTTGCGTCCTTTTACCACGTTCGCTTCGATCAACATCTGGGGCCCATGGCAAATTGCCGCGACCGGCTTGCCGGCATCGAAAAACTTCTTCACGAACGCAACCGCGCTCTGGTCCATCCGCAGCTTGTCCGGATTCATGACACCGCCCGGCAGCAGCAGCGCGTCGTAGTCGTCCGCTTTGGCATCCTTCAATTCACGGTCGACTTTCACCTTGTCACCCCACTCGGTAGACTTCCATCCTTTTATTTCCCCACTGTGGGGAGAGATGACATAGGTATTGGCCCCGCCCTGCTCCAGAGCTTTTTGGGCTCTATCAATTCCACTTGCTCGAACCCGTCCGTGGAGAGAATCGCGACTTTCTTTCCCGACAGGTTTTCCATGATCCGCATGCCTCTACCAAATAGGAAGGCAAAGTCGCCGTAATCGTTGCCGGTTGGCAAAACTATTTCCACCAAAAGGTATGCAGACTTGTGCCTGGAACGTCTGTGGGATGCCCAGGTCGCGGCAGGAATAGTTGAAAATGTCTTTTATCTGCAATGTCCAGCAGGCGCTCGACCGGTTCGCGCCAGGGATGGAACGCCAGGTTGAAGAGACCCCAGTGGATCGGTAAAAAAAGTTGGCCCCGCAATGCAAGGTGAGCTTCCACCGCTTTTTCCGGGCCCATGTGGATGTCGGGCCAATCCTCGCCGTAGGCGCCAATTTCCAGCATGGTGAGATCGAAGGGACCATAGGCATCGCCAATCTGATGAAATCCAGGGAACAATCCTGAATCGGCCCCGAAGAAAAGATTGTGTCGATTCCCACGGATCACGAACGACGACCATAACGTCTTATTCCTTCCCCACAAACCGCGCCCCGAGAAATGCCGGGCTGGGGTGGCCGTAATGAGGAGGTCCTCATTCAGCGAAGCGGTCTGCCCCCAGTTCAGCTCCGTAATCCACGTCGGGGACACGCCCCACGACTCCAAATATCGCGCCACTCCAACGGAACAGATCCAAAATACCCGTTCCCTGGAGGGAACCGCAGCCAGTTGTCGTATAGTCGCGCGGTCCAGATGATCATAATGATCGTGAGAAATCAGCACAGCGTCGAGTGGCGGAAGGGCTTTCAGCGCCAGTGGCGGAGGGTAGAAACGTTTTGGCCCGGCAAAGGAAACAAACGAGGCGCGCTCGCTCCATACCGGATCGGTCAGAATGCGATATCCGTCGATCTCGATCAAGAGTGTCGAGTGGCCCATCCACGTGACACGCAGGCCGCCAGCAGGAGGACGCGAATAGACCGCAGTGTCTGTGGGGAATGGGCCGAGTGGAAGTTTCGGATCTCCCACCTTTTTCTCGACCAACAAGCGGCGGATCATGCGACTTGCGCTGCCCGGCCGCATCACGACGGTGGGAACAGGATTGAGAAATCTATCCCCCAGTTTTTCCGCAGGATGGAAGATGTTTGCGGCAGGGTTTCCAGGAACGATCAAGTTCGACATGGTTAGGCCAAACGGCAGACCTCGTTAGACGCCAAAAACAAATGCATACTGCAATGCAACACGAGCCGCGTTGGAAACTCTGTCACCACTGCACCCCGGGGTACAAGCTTGGCAGACGAACTACCCTGTATTGGTTATAGCCCGGGGTATGCGCCTGCCATACGGTTTGCGCGGTCGTCGGCGAGGTTTGATTCAACTCGTAGACTATCGCTCCACCTTTTGCGGCACAGAAATCCGTCTCGATATCGTTGTTCTGGAGCAAATCTGTCTGGCCGCCAAAAAAGCTGTAAATCGACGGAGACGGAATGTAGTGAAACAGCATCGTCGCGGTCTTGGCTGTTTCATCCACTCGCAACACCATAGCCGTCGAGTAGCAGGCGGGCGCGCCTGTCGTGCCGCAGATCTGCCCGGATGGAAACAGCCGGTCATTCCCGTTGTCCATGACGCCAAGATCGAAGACGCCTGAGGTACTCTGGCCAAAATAGTTGATGCCGTGCTGCGCATAGAACCAGTCCGTTGGATCGGTGGCGCCTACCAGCTTGAAATCGCGGCCTTCTCCAAGACTCCAGATCACATTGCCGGTTCCCGCGCCATCGTTGTAATCGATTTTGACGATCCTGTTTTGTTGGCGGATGGAGAGGAGAAGATTATGGTCTTCCGGTGAATAGAGCAGCGCATTCGAGTGCGTCCAGTCCGGAAACTGGTAGGAGTAGGGTGACGCGGGAGTGCCGAGCTGTTGAAAAGGGTTCCATACCCAGGTGGGATTGTAGTTCTTGTCCACATCGACGATCACGGTCCCCAGCACGTTGATCGTCCCCGGATAGCCGGGCAGGTTTGTGTATGGCTTGGTCATCCAGGCCAGCAACAACAGATGTCCGTTGGGCAGTTGCAGTGCGGCAGTGCAGAACGTCAGCAGGTTCAACCCGGTAAAACCATTTGCTGCAAGCGACTTGTTCAGTTGGTCGATGGTCAGCTCATGGATCGTGTTCCCTACCAGGTCAACCTCGCGAACGACCTCGATCGTCCCGGGAGGGATGTTCTGTTTCGCGGTGGGCGTGGCCACATATCCGATGACCATCAGGAAATGTCCGTTGGGCAACAGTTTGATGGGAAAAATGACATTGGCCGCAGATCCCGGTTCGCTTTGCGGAAATTGATACGTCCAGATGACATTTCCGGCCAGATCCGTAGCGAAGGCCTGATTCAGGTTCGGAATTGGCTTGCTGCCGAACGTGACCGTGTCGAACAGTTCCACACCAGGCTGCGGAGTCTGGCCGCTCGGGGTGCTCACTTGTACCGAAACGGTTGGGGGAGCGGTGCCGGTTGCAAATGTGTGGTCCGTGTCCTGGAAAGTGACCCCGTTGGCCAGCGTAATCAGCGCCTGCATGTGATAGGTGG
>JAJZDO010000023.1 GCA_021805955.1 Acidobacteriota bacterium | reverse complement strand
CTCGCGCCTTTCGTCATCAGGATGAGACGGTGCCGCTCCGCAAGCTGCGGCAGCAGCTCCGCGACGCCGGGCCTGAGTTCGATCTCCTGGTCAGCAATCGACCGAGCAAAGCTGCGAATCTTTCCTTCTTCCGTCGCTGTCGCCTCGCGCGCACTCAATCGCTGATAGCAGGTGATGAGCGAATGGGTAAAGCTGCCCAATCCATAGCCCATCGCTGCAATCGACTCGTGCTCTGCCTGGTTGAGCATCTGACGAACCTCAGCGGGAGAATGCGTTTTGTGATCGAGAAAGCTGATGAACGCTGCAATGGCGCGCTCAAAATAAATGTTGTTCTCCCACAATGTGTCATCGGCGTCCAGCAGCAGGGTCTGGCGGGAATAAAGCGACATGAAGTCATGATACCGACCCGCAATGGAGTCAACCGAGCCTGCAATGTATGGATATTTCACAAATATCCGGATTAGAATCTATTCCTCTATTGTATTAACGTGATACATTGAGAGGGTTTGAAGATTCTGCCTGCGGAGTAGAACGAGGCAGATACAGAACAGAGGTTACGATGCAGACGGATGCTCTTAGATTTCTGGAAGACAAGTGGAATGACACCTTTGCCGCCACTCTGGATGAGCCGGAGTTGCTCCGCTACCGATCCAATCTGCTTGGATCGGATCTGCGTCTGACCAACTTTGGCGGTGGAAACACAAGCTCCAAACTGACGCAGAAGGACCCACTGACCGGTCAGGACGTAACCGTGCTTTGGGTGAAAGGCTCCGGTGGTGATCTCGGCAGCATACAGCGCGCCGGATTTGCAACGCTCTACCTGGACAAGGTGTTGGCTCTGGAAGGGCGCTATCGCGGCGTGGAGCACGAAGACGAAATCGTTGGCATGTATCCGCTGGCTGCCTTCGCCGCCAACCCGGTTGCAGCTTCCATCGATACGCCTTTGCACGGATTTCTGCCCTTTGCACACGTCGATCATCTGCATCCGGACTGGGGAATTGCGCTGGCGGCATCCGCCAATGGCGAAGAACGGATGCACGAATTCAATGCCACATTCGGACACAGACTTGTGTGGATTCCGTGGCAGCGGCCGGGCTTTGAGTTGGCAATGATGCTGCAACGCGCAGTCGCCGCACATCCGGAGTGCGATGGCATCGTGCTGGGTGGTCATGGCCTCTTCACCTGGGGCAATACGCAAAAGGAGTGCTATCGCAACACCATTACGATTGTCGATCAGCTTGGGCAATTCCTCCATCAACATCGAACCGCACACAACGCGGCCGCATTCGGCGGTGCACGTGTGCAGAGCCTGGCCACCGGACAACAATTGGCGACTGCCATCCTGCCGTTTCTGCGTGGACGGCTGGGTAACGGACAACGCGTTCTTGCAAGCTTTTCTGACGCGGAGGATGTGATGGAGTTCGTGAACGCACACGATGCCAGAGCGCTCGCTCAACTGGGCACGAGTTGTCCGGATCACTTCATCCGAACCAAGATTCGCCCGATGTTTGTGGACTGGAACGGAGACGCAAACGACCTGTCCGGCCTGAAAAATGCGCTCGATCTCGCGCTGGCCGAATATCGCAAAGACTACCAGGCTTATTACCTCAAGCATGCGTCCAAGGACTCGCCTGCCATGCGTGATGCCAGCCCAACGGTAGTGCTGATTCCCGGCGTTGGCCTGTTCAGCTTTGGCAAAAATAAAACGGAGGCGAGGATTACCGGTGAGTTCTACATCAATGCGATTCATGTGATGGACGGAGCCGCCGCGCTGAGCAACGAAAAGAAAATTGTGCAAAGCGGCGAAGCCGTTCCACAAGCCGGCCCGGCTGCACCGTCTTCAGCGTTTCGCGTCTTTGCCAACTACGTTGCGTTGCCACCATCAGAGGCGTTTCGTATCGAGTACTGGGCATTGGAAGAGGCCAAGATTCGCCGACAGCCTGCTGAAAAAGAGTGGAGTCGCAAGGTGCTGCTGGTGGTGGGCGGCGGCAGCGGGATTGGGCGCGAAGCAGCTCGGCTTGCCGCGGAACGAGGCGCGCATCTGGTGATTGCCGACCGCGATGAACAGGCAGCACAGGCGACAGCGGAAATGGTGAGCCAGCGGATGCCGCGCGAGTGGTGCTGCGCTGTGGCGATGGATATCACAAAGCGAGAGACCATTCATGCAGCACTCCAAAAAGCTGTGGCACACTTTGGCGGCGTGGACGCCATCCTGAACACGGCTGCCATTTTTCCTTCATCGCAGGATGGTGTCATCCGCGATGAACAATGGGCCACAACGCTGACCGTGAACGTGACGGCAAACTATCTGCTTGCCGATGAAGCCGCATCCGTGCTGCGCGAGCAGAATCTGCCCGCGACGCTGGTGCTGACCAGCTCTGCCAATGCAGTGGTGCCCAAGCGCGGCAGTGAAGCTTATGACGTGAGCAAAGCAGCGCTCAGTCATCTGGTACGTGAGTTGGCCGTCGGACTTGCTCCACTCGTACGCGTGAACGGCATCAGTCCGGCGACCGTAGTCAAGGGATCGACGATGTTTCCGCGTGATCGCGTCCGCGCTTCGCTGAGCAAATATGGAATCGCTTTTGACGATTCGATGAACGATGAGCAACTGCGCACGCTGCTGGCTGAGTTTTACGCAAAGCGAACCCTGACGCATCAACCCATCGATCCCGTGGATTGCGCCGAGGCGATGCTTTATCTGGCTGGCGACAAATCCCGATGCACCTCCGGTCATTTGATTCCTGTCGATGGCGGCCTGGCCGAGGCGTTTTTGCGGTGATGCGTGGAGCGAGAATCGCCGAGAAGGAAATGCCTGCGGATCGTCGCGCGCGCGTGGCGATTGATCTCGGCGCAGAGAGTTGCCGCGTCTCCCTGCTGCGCTGGATGGATGGACGCGCTTCCATCCAGCTTGTCCAACGGATTCCCAATGCGCCGCACACGGATTCAGCAGGAAATCTGCGCTGGCCGCTGCACCGCCTGACACAGCAGATTTTCTCAGGATTGAGACAAGCGGCGGAGCTGGCACCGGAAGGAATTTGTTCCATCGGAGTCGATGGCTGGGCCGTGGACTACGTTCGGCTCAACCAACAAGGGCAAGCCAACGAAGATCCATTCTGCTATCGTGACGAGCGCACCGTCGCAGTGAAAGATACGCTCGACAAGCGATTGGCGCCGGATGAGATCTTTGCGCGAACAGGCGTACAACCGATGCGCATCAACACGATTTATCAGCTTGTCGCAGATCGACTCCGGCCCCGCGAGCAAACGCCCTGGCTGCTGCTACCGGAGTTTCTTCTGTTTACGCTGGGTGCTGAGCCGGTAGCGGAGTTGACGAATGCAACGCACACCGGGCTAGTGAGTGCAGCGACGCACGAGTGGTCGTCCGAACTTTTTACGCGAGCAGGATTGGACATCGCACTCGCACCGCGCATCGTGGCTCCTGGAACCATGATCGGAACGCTTCGCGGCGAACTGGCTCAACTGAGTGCATTCCGCGAGACGCGGCTCATTGCTCCGGCTTGCCATGACACCGCTTCCGCAGTTGCAACGATGCCAAGCGATCCGGTTGGCATCGCTTACATCATCTGTGGAACCTGGTCACTGGCAGGTGCCGTGCAGCCCACGCCAGTCATCACAGAAGAGGCGAGAAAACGTGGTTTTACCAATCTGGGCGCAGCCGCTGGAGCCTACTGTTTCCACACCAACATCAACGGCATGTGGATGCTGAAGCAGTGCGTGGAGCAATGGCTGGCCGAGGGCCGAGCGAGCGAGCGCGTCGAGTTCGGGCGCCTGACTGAAGCTGCGGAGCGCGTCCACATTCCATCCGATGCAGTTTTTCCCGTGGATGCGCCAGAACTGCTGTTGCCCGGCACAATGCCGCTGAAGATTCGAAGACGACTGCTGGAGCACACGGGGGTCACCCTGACACAGAACTCTGAGGACGAAGCTGTGCTGACGCGCGTGATCCTCAACAGCCTGGCTTTTCGTTATGCGCGCGCACTGCGCGATCTGGAAGAGCTTACCGGAAGAAAATATCGGCAGATTCATGTGCTGGGCGGCGGCGCTCGAAACAGGCTGCTGCTCCGTCTGATCGCCGAGTCTACCGGCCTCCCGGTGACCGCAGGCACAGTGGAAGCATCGACTCTGGGTAATTTTGCGTTGCAGATGGCGGCAGAATGCGATCCATCGGATCGTGCCGACACACTGAGCCAATACGTTGCACAGTGCGCGCAGGCAACCTGGGATTAGAGCGTGTTGCATCAACCAGAAAAATCAGCAAGCGGCCTGAAAGAGACCCGCAATCAACAAGGGTTTCTGGAAATCGGCCGAAGCCAT
>JAJZDO010000225.1 GCA_021805955.1 Acidobacteriota bacterium | reverse complement strand
GATATCGGCACCAAGGTCTTTCCCGATGCGGAGCTGAAAATCTTTCTTGACGCGCAGGATGAAATCCGGGGCCAGCGCCGTTACCTGCAAAGCGCAGGCTCGGACGATGCGCCGACACCGGAGGCCATTCTGGCCGCAGTGCGAGATCGCGATGCTCGGGATCGAAATCGCGCCGCGTCGCCGCTGGAACCTGCGCCGGACGCCATTCATCTGGACACCACGGGCCTGACCCTGGAGCAGGTGTGCGCTCTCGCGGAAGGCATGGTTGAGACGAGGATGGCAGGTTAGCGGCTGGTTTCCATCTGGTGCAGTTATTTGCGGCAGGAGTCGTTCTGAACCCTTCGTCGACGTGGGGTCGCGCGCAACCGCCCGTTATAATGGCTGCAGGCATGTATCCCTGCGGATTGCCTGCCAACACCTGTCCAAGCGATGCAAGCGAACTCTCTAACCCGTGTCAGCAAGGCGACCATCGCCACCAGCATTTTCCTGGTGCTGTTGGCCATGATGCTGCCGATCTGCCACTTGCATCCCCTACTGGATAAGACGGCCCCGGATCATTGCTCCATCTGCGTCACGCTGCATGCGACGCCGCCGTTGGGGGTACATCTGCCCCCGGTGGTTCGGCTGTATGCGACGGGTCAAGTCCTCATTTCGAGCTTGCTGGCAAATTCCAGCATTGTGACCCGTTTCGCCGCCAGTCGCGCTCCGCCACTCCCCGCCTGCTGATCCAGATTTCACGATTGAATCGCGGCGTTTTTTAACTTTGTGGGAGGAATTTCCTGATGCGGCGTGCGGCCCCTTTGCTGACACTTGCTTTTGTATTTCAATTGTTATCTGTCTTAGCGCTGGCAGCCGGGGGACAGAGCGCAGGAACCGGCGGCAGCGTCTCCGGCGTTGTCACCGATCCTTCTGGAGCGGTGATTCCGGGAGCCAGCGTAAAAGTGCTGAATCCCGTCACCGGATTTCAGCGGACCACGACAACAGACGTAGCCGGACATTTTGCTTTTTCCAATGTGCCCTTGAACAATTACCACCTGGCCGTCACGGCTGCCGGCTTTGGCCCGATCACACACGATGTCGACGTGGCAGGAAGCGTGCCTGTGTCTCTGAACCTGACCATGAATCTATTGACGCAAAGTACAACCGTCACGGTGACGACAGACAGCGGCGACCTGGTCAATGCCAGTCCCAGCACTCATACAGATATCAACATGGCGCTGCTGCCGACGCTGCCCACGGATGACGCGACGAACGGGCTCAGTTCCGCCGTCACACTGGCCACTCCGGGCATTGCGGCTGACTCGAACGGAATGTTCCATCCTCTGGGCGAACACTCCGACACCACCTTCAGCATCGATGGCCAACCGATATCGGACCAGCAGAGCCGCAATTTTTCCAATCAGCTGACGGCCAACGCGGTGCAGTCGATCAACGTGATCAATGGCATGATTCCGCCGGAGTACGGAGATAAGGCCAGCATCGTGGTGCAAACCACCACCAAGTCGGGCCTGGGCGACAAGCATCCCACGGGCGACATTTCCGCCAGCTATGGCAGCTTCGGCACGGTGCTGGCGGATGCCAATGTTGGGATTGGAACACAGACCTGGGGCAATTTTCTCGACGTGAATGGCGTCAACGGCGGCAGATTTCTGGACACCCCGGAGTTCACCGTGATGCATGCCTACGGGAATAACGAGAATTTCTTCGATCGCGTTGACTACAACCCAACCCCGAGGGACACGTTGCATCTCGACCTGACGGCTGCCCGATCGTGGTTTCAGAATCCCAATCAGTTCGACCAGCAGTTTCAAACGCCCAACCCGTTCAACCCGCAGGGACTGAAGCAGGACCAGCGTCAGGAGAATTTGACATACAACGCCGCCGCTTTTTGGACACATCTGTTCGGGACGACCTCCCTGCTGAGCGTGGCGCCGTTTCTCCGCCAGGACAATATTCACTACTATCCCAGCGCGGATGTGTTCGCCGACACTCCGGCAACGCTGCGACAAAGCAGACGGCTGCAGAATGTGGGCATGACAGCGGATTATTCCTACGTCAAAGGCATCCATAACTTCAAAGCGGGTGCGGTATTCCAACACACGTTTCTGAATGAGGGCTTCGCCTTCGGCATTACCAGCCCAACCTACAACGCTGTCTGCCAGCGGGCCGACGGCACGCCCGTGCTGGCTCCGGGAATCACGAATCCCAGTGACTGCGTCACCGAAGGCTACCAGCCCAATCCAAACTTTCTTCCCGGGGAGTTACAGTACGACCTGACCCGCGGCGGAAAACAATTCGCTTTCAAAGGCCACACGGACATCAAAGAAGAGTCGCTGTACGTGCAGGACACGATCGTCTGGAAGGACTGGCAGTTTCTCTTCGGCGCGCGCGGCGATAACTACAACGGACTTAGCAGTAAATACATGCTGGAGCCGCGTGCGGGCGCCACCTATCAAGTGCGCAAAACGGGCACGGTCATCAATGCCGGATATTCTCGGCTGATGCCCACTCCCTACAATGAGAACCTGATTCTCTCCAGCTCCGTCGGCAGCGGCGGCCTGGCCAATAACCTTGGCGGCAGCGGGGACCATCCGCTCACGCCTGCGTCTCGAAATCAATACGATATTGGGTTCCAGCAGGC
This sequence comes from Acidobacteriota bacterium, assembly GCA_021805955.1. The sequence continues at coordinate 1,696 of JAJZDO010000225.1, read as the reverse complement.
GTTTGGAAAATATGTTGTCGTGAGCGGCAGCTATTTCTGGAAGTACACCAAGGGCGACTACGATTTCGACGTGATTCTGAACACGCCGCTCACGTTTCCGATCCAGTGGAAGAAGTCCGACATCAGCGGCGGCGGCCTGCGTGTTTCTCTCACGCCGATCCACGGAGTGTCCGCGTTCTCGGTGATGGGCCATTCGCATTCACTTTTCTATCCTCCGGAGATTGGCGGCCTCATCTTCAACAACAACTCCAACGTCACGGATCTGCAACCGTTCCTCATCGATCACGATCAGGTGTTTGAGCAGAATACGCACGTGCAATATCAGCCCAAAGCAAATGGGCCGTGGTATGGTCTGACCTGGCGGTACGACAGTGGCCTGGTCGCGGGCAACGTGCCGTTTGGAACGGCACCCGGCGTGCCGGTCAGCCTGACCTATCTGACAGCCGACCAACAACAGCAGATTCGCTTGAGCTGCAATGGTGTGGAGGCAACATTGTCCGCTCCGCTAACCAGTTGTATGCCGGAGCAATTGAAATCGCCGCTGGTCACGATTCCGCGAGCGGGAACGGAAACACCGTACAGCAATCCGCCACGCGTCGCGCCGCGCAATCTGTTCGATATGGATGCGGGTTGGGACAATATCTTTCACCGCAAGCACTACCAGGCCAACCTGAGCCTGACTGTAACCAACGTCACCAATAAGGTAGCACTCTACAATTTTCTTTCCACCTTCAGCGGGACGCATTTTGTGCCGCCCAGAATGATTACCGCGCAGGCTACTTTCAATTTCTAGTATGCTGATCGTAGCCAAATTTTTCTGAGGGTCCTTCCCCAGAACCGCAAAGGGGCAGGTGGTTTGCCACGCTGCCCCTGCAAGTTTCTCCTTTTCCAACCCGTTGCAGCCATCGTGATCCCTCGGCATTGCTCTGAGCTGTTTCCGCGTCGCGGAAAACGTGGGACAGCGCCGCCTCTTTCCGCGGCCCGAATTCATTTGCAGGAAAATTTGTTTGCACCCGCCGCCGCTTCTGCGAAAATGGTACGTGCCTACCTCGTACGATCCACAGCCCAAAACTTTTCAAGGAGCAGCACCCATGTCTGCCAAATACGTTTTTGTTACCGGTGGTGTTGTGTCCAGCCTTGGAAAAGGGTTGGCTGCGGCCTCGCTTGGCTGTCTGCTGGAAAGTCGCGGCCTGCGCGTCAACCTGATGAAGCTCGATCCGTATCTGAACGTCGATCCCGGCACCATGTCGCCCTTTCAGCATGGCGAAGTGTTTGTCACCGACGATGGCGCGGAGACCGATCTGGATCTGGGTCACTACGAGCGCTTCACCCATGCGCACCTGTCGCGCGACAACAATACGACTACGGGCCGCATTTACGAGCAGATCATCACCAAGGAGCGGCGCGGCGACTACCTGGGCAAAACCGTCCAGGTGATTCCGCACGTCACCAACGAAATCAAGAATGCCATGCGCAAAGTGGCGACCGACGTCGATATCGTGCTGGTGGAAATTGGCGGGACGGTCGGCGATATCGAGTCGTTGCCATTTCTTGAAGCGATCCGTCAGATGCGCCAGGAGCTGGGCCGCGAGAACACGTTATTTGTCCACGTCACCCTGGTTCCGTGGATTGCGGCTGCACAGGAATTGAAGACCAAGCCCACCCAGCACTCCGTCAAGGAACTGCTTTCCATTGG
>JAJZDO010000703.1 GCA_021805955.1 Acidobacteriota bacterium | reverse complement strand
GCCGAACGGCGACGGCATGTTATACGCCGCGGCAAGCTGGTTGACCGCAAGCCGGACGCGTTGCCAGGAGTCCGAGGTGCGCGTTCCGAGCGACAGCGAATTCACCGTGGCGTCCACCTGCGTCGCCGTATCCACCACGGTCGAGAATGCCTTGGTCCCGTTGCGGTCCTTGTTGAACCGCTTCGGCAGGTTTTCTGTTTGGCGAACCAGCGCGTCCACCCGCTTCTTCGCGTCCTTCTCCCGGTTGGTTTTACGGATCGCGCTCTTTTTGACGGCGGAGTCGAACCGCGGCTGAAATGCCTTGGCATCGTCGCGCAGATTGCGCATCAGCGCGACCATGTCCCGGTCGCTGACGCGGGCCTGCGCGGGAGCGAACGGAGCCGTCAGCAGGGCCAGTGAGCAGAGCATCCAAGCAAACTGTCGGACGCCACGATTGCTGGAGAGCATGGTGAGATCGGATTTCATGCAGATGTTTCCCTCGCTTTTAAACGTTGCGCTTTCCTCGGTGTACGATCGCCAGACTTCATCCAGCCTGCTGAAAACGGCGCAGAGGCCAAAAGTGAACGTCTCTTTCCGGAAAGGAATTGCACCCAGCCCCGAACAATCTTCCTGCTCATTTACTGCTCGGGATACCAGTAGTACTGCTCCCCGTAGGGTGTCAGTTGTCGTATCAGGAATATCCAGAAGCTAGTTCCAACAGGAGTTTTCTCAATCCTGCCACTTCCGAGATCCAGACCAAAGGATGCGTTCGCGTCTCGCCCGTTCGCCACCCACACCGCTGCCGACCTCGTACAACCGTTCTTGTGCGCGGCCATAAGATTTGCAAATCCAGGGCTGATCGGGGATGCGGGTGCTTCGGACCGGGTCTTTTCAATCAGCCATTCATTGGGGTCTTTTCCGGTCCATCCATAGATCAAGGCTTGCGCCTCGGTGACGGTTGGTGAACGCCATCCAATATAACGATTCCAATCGACCCCATCGGGTATCGGTATCGGCCGTTCTGAAGCTCCGCCATTGGGAAAGGGGCGCAGACAATCGCCGGGCTTGAGATGTGCCGGATAGTCCACTGCCCACATCGTTCTGTCCAGAGTATTGATGACCGTTCCGGGGGGGACTTTGGGAAACGTCAGCTTCTTTGCGACATCGAGCCTGTTGCGCATTTCCCCCTTTGCAGGAGGCTCCGCGCCGGCGTCTCCGAGAAAAGATTTGAGCTGTTTCACACCGCCAGGATTGTTCTGCGCCCCGTTCAGATGCATCAGCTCGACCTTCAGATTTGCTGACTGGACCAGCACGCCTTCCCAATAGTCGAACGCGTTCTCCATTTTTGTTGAGTCTGCGGCGCGGAAGAAGCGAACGGACCTTCCGAGGGACTCGCTGTAGAGGTGGATGGCGCCGTCAAATCCGACCGCCCGGTTATCGACCAGATAGGCGGCAAGAGTCTCGAAGGACCGGTTGATCGCGACCTCCCTCAACTGGGAGCGAAGAAGCGGCTCCTTTTCCGCGCAGTAGTCCGCAAATTGCGTGCGGGTGCCGCCGGTTTCCGGCAGCGGCGGACAACCTTTCACGAAATAGGTCAGGTTTTGCTCTACACCATTGACTTGGATAGCCAGCTTCAGGGCCGGAACGATGATCTGGTTGTATTGCGTCGTTGTCAGCGCCTCCTGAATCTGTGTGGTGAGGCTCTGCAATTGACCGCTCACGCCAAGAACGCTGTCCTGCAGGCCCTCAAGGCTCTTCTGCAGGTTGAGGATGTCTTGCTTGGTGGCGCCTGGCGTAGAGACCCCGGAGCTTCCCATAACCCAGCCCAGACCACTACCGATCGCCCAGGAGAAAATTCCTCCCGCCAGTTTATCGGCGACGTACCCTACGACCGGTGCAGCGACTGCGCGAGTGCTATAGAAGGAATCCGTTGCCGAGCGGTTTGAGACCGCTTGCCGGGCGAGGTCACTTTCGAAGCGATCGAAGCCGCCATGTTTGCGCGCCTGCCGGAGGAATTCGGTTTCAGAGAAATAAGGGGATTGATAGTATGGCCCTTGCCGCATCGCGGCACCCAGATTCGCGTCGGGCGGCAAAACCAGGAGTTTCCGAACGCGGGCTTTCGCAGCCTCGAGGTCGCGACCGGGCAACTTGTCCCCGACCCGGGTCACCAGGGTCGTGACCGGGTTAACATAGACCACGTCATCGTCGGGATTGAATTTGCGGGCATCGGCGCTCAGGGTGAATTTCCCCATCGGACGCAGCGCAGCATCATCGAGCCGCGACCCCTCGGTCGTCACAGTAACCCGGAAATCAGCAGGCAGGCGGTCGATTCGCGCCGGGTACACACCCATCTCATTGGTTGCGTTCTTGCGCTCGAAGAGTTTCTTTCCTTTCACGTCGTACACGGCGACATCCGCGCCGGCCAGCGGCTCCGTCGCGAAGGCGCTGATCTGCAGCCATGTTGTTCCTTTGCCGGAAGAGGCCGGCATCGCGGAGGCCATCGGCGCATAACTTGGCGGGGCGCTGTTGACTGGAGGGGCGTAGTTGCCAAGACTCGACGGGATGTTGTAGGCGGCGGCCAGGTGCTGGACTTCCGTCCGCACCTTCTGCCACTGCTCGTTCACCCGTGACCCAAGCGCGACAGAGTTCACCGTCGCGTCGATCTGCTGCGCCGTGTTCATCACCGTCGTAAACGCGTCCGCGCCGTTGCGGTCTTTCTTGAATCGCTTCACCAGCGCGTCCGTCTGGCGGACGAACGTCGCCATCAGCTTCTTCGCGTCCTTCTCCCGGCTGGTCTTGCGGATCGTGCTTTTCTGTAGGGCGGAGTCGAACCGCGGCTGCAATGTCTTCGCATCCTCCCGCAGGTTGCGCATCAGCGCGATCATGTCGCGATCGCTGACGCGTGTCTGGGCGCGGGCCGCCGGGGCAGACAGAAAGAACATCGAACAGATCAGGAGGTTGAAAACAAGGACGACCGGACGGCTGCGGAAGGCAGTCAAACAGCACAGCATGGTATGGCTTCTCCTCGATGGCTCAAATCTGGAGGGTGAGTTCAAGAAACTATAGCAATGAAATGCCGCTTTGTCAGCGGAATTTTAGGCACATGCTTACGGTTACCGGCTTATTGCGGATCTGCAGTTGTCTTCGCTTCCCGGCCGGTTGGCCCTGGAACCCCGAGGCTCCGGATCTTCCCATGAATCCCATTTCCCATCGTCGCTTTCATCCTTTCGATGGATACACAGCCTTCTCTGACATAGCTACAATCCGCGTATGCAGATAGAGACTGAACCGATAGGCAGCATTCCACGCCCCGCAAGCTACGTCCAGGCAATGCAGGACTTGGCCGCAGGCAGCATCGACGCCAAACAGTTCGCCGCTCTCGGGCAACAGGCCGTCCAGCAGACCATCGCTGAGTTCGAAGCCACCGGCTCGCCCGTTATTTCCGATGGCGAACAGACCAAGCCCAGCTTCGCTACCTACCCGGTCGCCGGTCTTGCCAACCTCGCTCCCGATGGCGTGACCATCCCTTTCTCCGACGGCCATACCCGGCAACTGCCAAGGCTTACGTCCGGGCCATTTCGCTACTCGGTGTATGCGGCCTCGTACGCAAAGGCCGCGCAGGCCTTTGCCACCAAACCTCTCAAGCAAGCGGTCATCTCCGCGTCCGCGCTGGCGTTGCTGTATCCGGCGCAAGCGATACCGGGCTATCCGCGCGAACAATTCCTGCAAGACCTGGTCCGGGAAACTGCTTCCGACATTCGCCAATGCCTGGATGCCGGTTGCGTCAAAGTGCAGATGGACTTTACCGAAGCGCGGCTATCTCTCAAGCTCGATCCATCGGGAACATTGCTGCAGCAGTTCATCGACCTCAACAATCTTGTTTTCCGTCAGTTTTCAGCAGAGGAGAAAGGGCGCCTGGGCGTGCATACCTGTCCCGGCGGCGACCGCGACGCAACCCACAGCGCGGACGTGGACTACGCCGGACTGTTGCCCGCGCTGTTTCAACTGGAGGCTGGCAACTTTTACCTGCAGCTAGCGAGCGAGCCGGACCGGAAAAGAGTGCTGGGCATCATCCGCGACCATTCGTTTCCGGACCAGAAGATATTTATCGGCGTGACAGACCCGATCCATCCTCGCATCGAAACAGAAGAGGAGGTTTGCGAACAGATTTTAGAGGCCGCCCAATACATTCCGGCGGAACGGCTCGGCACGACAGACGATTGCGGATTCGCGCCTTTCTCAGACGACCTGTCCACATCGCGCAACCTCGCATTTGCGAAAATTCGCGCACGGGTCGCAGGAACCAGGCTCGCTGCCGGCGTCCTCTGAGGCTTCTCTTTCCCTGCGCGATCCCCCACATCTC
>JAJZDO010000178.1 GCA_021805955.1 Acidobacteriota bacterium | reverse complement strand
CAAAATGAGTTTCGCCGAGTTGCTGACGGCGGTCGGTCAGGTGGCGGGAATTCGGCGGGTTCGCTTTACGACTTCCCACCCACGCGACTTTACCCGCGATATTGTGGAAGCCATCGATGCTGTGCCGACTCTTTGCAACCACGTTCATCTACCGGTGCAGAGTGGGTCATCGCGCGTGTTGCAACGAATGCAGCGCGAGTACACACGGGAATGGTATTTGGAGCGGATCGCCTGGATTCGGGCGGCGCGGCGCCCCATCAGCCTGACGACGGACATTATCGTTGGGTTTCCCGGGGAGACCGAAGAGGATTTTGACGAGACGCTCAGCCTGCTGGCGCAGGTTGGCTACGACGCCGTGTTTGCCTTTCAATATTCTCCACGGCGGAATACACCGGCCATATCCATGGAAGACAGCATTCCAGAGGACATAAAGAGTCGGAGGCTACAGACCCTTCTCGAACGTCAAAGGGAGATTCAAAGAGTCTTGTACAGCAATCACATTGGAGAAATCATTGAAGTAATGGTTGAAGGGGAGAGGGCTTCCCGCGGCCAAGTTTCCGGACGCAGTTCGCAAAATAAGGTGGTGAACTTTACCGTGGATTCGCCCATTATGCCCGCAAACGGAACCTACCTGGATGTCCGCATTACCCAGAGTTTTCCTAACAGCCTGCTGGGCGAGGCTGTGGTTGCCAGTTATTCTTCCAAAGGTACGCATCGAGAGGAAGTTCCTGTCGTATGAGCACACCTCCCCAACCCGGCGCAGGTGAAGTGCAGGCGGACGAAATGGAAGTGAAGATTCGCGGCCTGATGATGGATCCGGTCACCAACATGCCCATGGTGGTGCTGAAGGACATTCAGAGCGACGCCCTGGTGCCCATATGGGTTGGAATCTTTGAGGCCAACGCCATCGCCCTGGAGATTGAAAAGACGGCGATGCCGCGCCCGATGACCCACGATCTGCTGGCCAACCTGATCCGCACGCTGGATGGGGAAGTGCGGCGCGTGGTGATTACGGAGCTGAAAGACGATGTGTTTTACGCGCTGATCTGGATGGAGCAGGGCGGAGAACTGATCAGCCTGGATGCGCGGCCATCCGATGCACTGGCCCTGGCACTGCGTACAGATTGCCCGATCTTCCTTTCGGCACAGGTTCTGCGCACCACGCGGATGGCCAATGCGGGCGTGGAGAATTTCTCTACTGAGGAATTGCGTCGCTGGCTGGAAAATTTGAACGATGAAGATCTCGGCCGCTACAAAATGTAGCGATCGGCCCTTCGACGCGCCGGTTTTCCTGTAAGATTTCGGCCATGCCGCCATCATCAAGCAGGTTCTGGAAGAAGGCAGCGTTCCAGACGATCGCCCGCGCGGAACACCTTGTGCGCGGCCGGCATCGATTATCAGAAGTCGATCGATTGCAGATTCGGAATTTTCTGGTCCTGCAGCAGGAATCGCCCCTGGGTAGCGTGGTACACGCGACGCCGTTCTACGAAGCGCTGAAACGCGCTGCACCCGAGTCTCACATCACCGTTGCCGCTTCTCACATGGCGGCCGCGGTTCTGCAACATAACCCGTATATCGATCGCAGCGTCGTTACGCCCAATCCATTTGCGGATTTTCGTAATGCGGCGCGAGCGGTGCGAGGACTATTTCAATCCCTCCCGAACGGCACGCGATGCATGGTCACCACCAGCGGGAACCAGCGCACCCGCCTCGCGATGCTGAGCCTAATTGCGGGAGACGCGGTGCGGGTTGGCTATACGCTGGCGCCGGAGCTGTATGATTTGCCACTATTCTTCGATCCGGAGCGGGGTCAAATCGATGGCAATCTCGACATCGCGCGTAAACTCGGGCACCATGTACCGTTTTACGAGCCCCGCATTTTCTTTACGGAACGGGATGCCGAACATGCATCGCGGTGGCTCGAATCGCTTGCGGTGCCTCCAAGTGTGACTCGCGTGGCATTCGTCACGCAAAACAGCGGCGGCCAGCGCAATCAGTGGAGCGCGGCGCGTTTTCAGCAGGCGATCTGCCGCCTGTCGCAGCATGGGAACGCTGTGCCAATTTTTCTCGGGACAGCCAACGAGGCTGCAACCATCGAAGATCTGCGGCGCAGCTTGCCAGATCCAGGAATTTCTCTGGCCGGGAAAACGACCATTTCGGAGCTTGCCGCCGTGCTGGCCCAATGCGATCTGGTCGTCAGCCTGGATACGGGGACCTTCCACGTGGCACGCGCAGTCGGCTTGCCCGGCGTTGTAATTGCCCAGGCGTGGAAAAGCCCGCTGGAGTGGCTGCCGGTCGAGCATCCTCGCTATCGCGTTTTGCGCGGCCCTACAATTCCAGAAGCCCCACCCGATTATTGGATCGAAGAGATCAGCGCGGACCAGGTGTGTGAAGCTGCCATCGAGTTGATGGCGAAATACCCGGCTGATCCCGCGCAGCGAAAGGAACGGCTGCAACATTCGCTTCGCTGACTGTTCCGAAGCCCACTCTGCGACAATACCGTTGTGCGATTGCAACGGGTATGTCCTTCCAGGATTGTCTTCATGGTCAGTGGAAAATCTCGGCGTGTGTGCGCTTGCGCACGCGGCATAGCGTGGGCGACCTAGGATGGGCATACTGACACGCATACTCAAAGTGATGGCCGCGCTGATGACTTCGAACGTGGTGAACCTCATCACGAAGTTATTGCTGCCGCCCATCTTTCTTTATCGATACGGCACCACGCTGTACGGGGAGTGGATCGCGCTGTCTGGCGCGGTGGCGTATCTCAGCACGCTCAACTTCGGCATCCAGACCTACGTAACGCAGGACCTGACGGTCCGCTATCAGCGGCACGAATTGGGTCGCTATCACCTGCAACAGTCCACTTCGCTGCGGGTGCTGGTGGGAATTCTCGGCAGCGCCGCTGGGCTATGTCTGGTCGTTTTCGCGCTTCCAGTTCAGCACTGGCTGCGCCTGACACTCTCCCAGCATGTCACCTCGCTGACACTCTATCTGCTGGCCCTGCAAGTTTTGCTGGGCGTGCTTTTCGGCTACTTTACCGGCATGTTTATGGTCTTGAGCCGCGCCCACACCGGCGTGTTATGGGTGAACGGACTGCGGCTGACGATGGTATTGGTCACTTCAGCGGGCGCATGGATGCGCTGGTCCTTTCCCGCGCTGGCGGGGTTGCAGGTCGCAGTGTACGTTCTTGGAATTCTGATGGTACTGCTACATATTCGCGGCGTGGCGCCCGAGATTTTTCCTAAGATTGGCTTGTTTGACCGCAGTGCGGCAGGCGCCATCCTGCGGCCGAGCAGTTACTTCGGCCTGATCAGCATGAGCACGTTTCTCTCCTACGAAGTTCCGGTGCTGATCTTGCAGCGCGAAGCGGGACCGTTCGTTGTGGTGGCGTTTACTGTCATGCGGACCATCTTCTCCATGTGCCGGCAGATGCTGAATGCAGTCACACAGGCCATGGGCCCGGAGATTACGCGGCTCTACGGCAGGCAGGAGTGGCGCGAACTGACCGCGGTGTACACGTATTCGGAGCGGCTTATTTTCTCGGCAATCCCGGTCGTCAATCTTGGCGTGTTGGTTATCTCGCCAGTCTTGCTGACAATCTGGCTGCATAAACCGGCGTTGTTTACGGTTTTTCCTTACATGATGATGGCCGCTATTTCCATGACGTTGAGCGCGAAGGAACATAAGTTCCAGTTCCAATTTTCGACGAACACGCATGAGAAGTTGGCGCGCATCATGTTTTTCAGTTACATCGCGCTGGCCATCCTGGCGGTGCCCATGGTGCATTGGCTGGGAGAGCTTGGATTTCTGTATACATGGTTCGGCGTGGAGTTGTTCCAGATTGTCCGCATCATCGGATTGAATCAGGAACTGTTCGCGCACACCGGAGAGCATCGCCTCACCTATGTCTATCGGCTGATGGCGCTGTGCGGCGCCGGGTTGTTGATTTCGGGCGTCATTCTTTCGCGCACCAATCAGGACCTGTATCGATGGCAATTTGTCGCCGGATTCGGAGTAAGCGCGGTATTGGCAGTGGCGGCATTTTTCCTGTTCGATATGAGGGCCGTTGTGCAGAAGCTGTACGCCAGGATTGGACATCGGTTGGGCGGGGCAGTATAAGAAGCTTTCGCGGGCTGCAGCGATGTGCGATTATCTCTTTTTCTCGCTCGCAAGGACGAGGATTCGATCCAGCGTCTTCGAATAAAGCTGGTACGCTCCATCGCCTTTAATCTGTTGCAGGGCGTGCAGCGCACCGGCGCGAAGGCGAAGGCGCAAATCGGCAGAAGTATAGAGACGCTCGATGGCCTGGGCCAGACCTTCGGGATCTTGCGCTGGGAGAGTGTCA
>JAJZDO010000481.1 GCA_021805955.1 Acidobacteriota bacterium | reverse complement strand
AGAAGAGGATTCGATCGGTACTGTCGGTTGAAGAGAGTTGATTCACGGTGACCAGGGCGACTGCCGAAAACGCGGCAGCAGCTGTAGCCAGCAGCGCGGCAGGGTTGCGCAGAATTGCTGCATTCGGATGCAGGATGAGCACAATGCCGGCAAAACCAAGGAGCACACTGAACCATACAATCCCCGAAACGCGCTGCCGCAGCCACGCCCAGCTCAGCACTGGAATAAACAGCGGGGCGGAGTTGGCGAGCAGCACGGCATTCATCAGCGGCATGCGCTTTACCGCGATGAACATCAGCGCCTGTGAAAGCAGTCCTGTTACCGCCCGTACGATATGCATCTTCCACCGATGGGTTTTTATGCCGGAGATGCCTCCTCGAAGCATCCATGGCAGAAAGAGCAGAAGACTGATGGCATTTTGAAAGAAGACAATGATGCCCGTTGATATGTGTGCCGCGCCTTTGCCCAGGGCGCTCATAATGGCAACCGCTAAAAAGGCGGTGGTCAGCAGAACCGCCCCCAGCAGGGGATTGCTGGCTGGCTGCGGCGAGGCAGAGGCAGGGGCGGACAGAGGAGCACGTTGGGTGTCGGGCATTGGGGCAGCTAACCGAGCCGCTCAACCAGATGGTCGCCGACACGCAACGCATTCGCAATGATGGTGAGCGACGGGTTGACGGCGCCGGAGGAAGCGAAGAACGAGGCGTCCACGACGTACAGATTATCCAGATCGTGGGTCTTGCAGTTCTCGTCCAAAACGGATGTCTTTGGGTCCGTTCCGAAACGGCAGGTGCCGTTCTGATGGCCCACGCCTTCCAGCGGAATCCGCTTCTTGAAGTATGCGTGCATCGGAAGAGTGGAGTCTGCGTGGCCTGCCTTTTTCAAAACGTCAATCCATGTTGTCCGCAGGCGTTCGAAGGATTCCACGTTGTTCTTCGTATAGCTCAGATGAATCTGTCCGTTGATGACCTGCACGCGGTTGTCGGGGTCGGGAAGATCTTCCGTCATCAGCCACCAGGGGACGGCGTGGTAGGACATCTTCTCCAGGACAAATGTTGGCGTGATGGCCGGGGCATCTGCCTTCATCATCTCGTGATGGAACGATCCAATCGGCTGAATGCTGCCCATGGGCCACGGATAATCCGGCATGCCGAAATAAAAATCATTCACGCCCCACGTCTTCATGTATTGCGAAGGGTTTGGGGTCATGGAAAGCGAAAGAATTGCATCCGCCTGGTGAAACATGAAGTTCCGGCCCACCTGGTCCGAACTGTTAGCCAGACCGCGCGGATGTTTCTCGCTGGCCGACTGCAGCAGCAGCGCCGCAGAGTTGATAGCCCCGCAGCAGACAGCAACGATATTCCCGGTAAATGTCGTCGTCGACTCCGAGGTGCCCAGCAGTGTTTCTACACCAGTGACGGCAGTTCCAGTTGCATTTGTAACCAGTCTTGTTACTTTTGCCTCGGTCCGCAAGGTGACGTTTGGCAGGTTCATGATGTTGCGAATGCAATTGATGTCGGAGTCGGACTTTGCGTGAATGAGACACGGATAGCCGTCGCAGGTATCACAACGGATGCACTTGCTCTCCAGCCGGTTGGACTCGTTCAGCTTCAAGCCAAGCGGTACGGGAAAGGGGCGAAGGCCCTGCTTCCTGACGTCATCTTCAATCTGCTGCATCCGCGGTTCGTTGGAGAGCGGCGGAAATGGATATTCTTCACTGTGTGGCGGCTCCGTCGGATCAGACCCGAGCTGGCCATGCACGCAGAACAGCTTCTCTGCACGGGTGTAATACGGCTCGAACGTGTCGTACTTCACCGGCCATTCCGGAGAGATTCCCCCCTTATGGTGCAGCACGTTGAAGTCTTCTGCGCGCAGGCGAAACATCGCCGCGCCATAAACCTTTGTGTTGCCGCCCACCCAGTACCCGGTGCCGGGATGCAGTGGGTTGCCGTCCTTATCCTTCCACTCGTCCTTGGTGTGGTAGCGGTTGTCAATAAAGACATCCTGCGTGTTCCAGTTCGCCTTCTCCTGGGGCAAGAACGGGCCGCGCTCCAGAATCAGGATGCGCTTACCCGCGTTAGCAAGGTGCCAGGCAAGCGTTCCACCACCGGCGCCGGTGCCGATAATGATTACGTCATAGGGCTGCGATTCGCTCATCTCTCGGTTCACTCCGGTTTGCGCCCGCGCCGCGGGCCATGGGCTATAGACTGCCGGCCTGGCGAATCATGCCGCCGTCAATGAAGAAAGTGCTTCCTGTTGAATACGCCGCATCGTCGGACGCAATGTAAACCGCAAGCTTCCCGACTTCTTCCGGTTTGCCCCAGCGTCCCAGAGGAATTTCCCTCATCAACTCCGCTTCGATGGCTGGATTTGATTCCACATCAGCGTCGATGGGGGTGAAGATTGCGCCGGGCGCAATGTTATTGACTGTAATTTTGTGGGGTGCCAGCTCAACGGCAATCGTCCGCATCAGCATCCGCAGACCGCCCTTGGCCGCACAGTACGGAGCGTTCGTAATCATGGGCAAATCTTCATGCACGGAGGATATGTTGATGATGCGACCGCCTGTCTTCTGCTGAATCATTGCGCGAGCCGCGGCCTGCGCGCATAGAAAGGGGCCGGTGAGATCCACGGCAAGAATCTTTTGCCACTTGTCGAATGGAAAATCAACGAATGGATACTTGTATTCGATCCCGGCGTTATTCACCAGAATGTCAACTTGGCCGAAAATCTTTATGGTCTGTTCGATCAGGGCGGCTGCTTGCGCGGGATCGGACACATCGGCAGCAACGGCGTGCGCTTTGCCGCCTGCCTGTTGAATGCTCGATACGCCGGCATTTGCCAGCGTGGGATCTCCTACATAGTCAATGACGACACTGGCGCCTTCCGCAGCCATTGTCTTCGCGATTGCAGCGCCAATTCCTGTAGCAGCGCCGGTAACAACGGCAACTCTGCCTTGCAATTTCATGAGAGATCCTTCGCGCAGAAATTTATCGAAACCATTGTAGGGGAACGGGAATGCAGTCACTTAAATACGGAATTCCTCAACGTCCTTCTCCTTCAAATCCAGTCCCAGCCCCGGCCGTGAGAGGTCGGGGGTCATTTTGCCGTTCTTCGGCTCACAAAAGCCATCGAAAAACATGCGTTCGATGCGGGCGTGGTCGTGAAAAAACTCCAGATTTCGTGCGCGCGTGGCCGCGCAACAGGCGTGGACGTGGATGCTGGGTGCGCAGTGCGCGGATAACGGAAGCTGATGTGCATCGCACAGCGCATTGGCCCGCAAGAATCCTGTAATGCCCTGGGCGCGGGTCGCGTCTGCCTGCTGCACATCGACGGCTCCGGCGGCCAACATCCGCTCAAAGTAGGGAACAGTGTAGCCGTATTCTCCTGCGGCAACGTCCATGGGGGCGGGTGAGTGGTCGCGCACGCGGTGAAGTCCCGACAGATCGTCGGAGGAGACTGGCTCCTCAAACCACACAACGTCTGCCTGATGAAAAGTCTCCGCCAGGTGAATCGCCTGCTTCGCTGTGTAGGCGCCGTTGGCATCGACATACAGCGCTGCGCTATCTCCAATGGCCTTGCGAGCCACATGCACGCGCCGGGGATCATCGTGGGGATGTGTCCCGACCTTCATCTTCACAGCCTGGAAGCCGTGTCGCGCCCAGCCTCCAAGCTGCTTCGTCAGTTGCTCATCGCTATAACTGGTAAAACCACCGCTGCCGTAGGCATCGATGGATGGGCGGGCCTGCCCCAGCAGTTGAACCAGGGGAAGATGAAGCAGACGCGCCCGCAGATCCCACAGCGCAATATCGATAGCAGAGATGGCCATTGCGGCGATGCCACGATTTCCCAGGTTGCGGACGGCAATCTGCATCTGCGTCCACAGTGCGGCGTGATCGAACGCGTTGCGCCCTTCAATCGTGTGCTGCAACAAGTGTTCCCCAACTTTGGCGGTTGCCGCATCGGCGTATGTATAACCCACGCCGCGGGCGTTTCCGGCATGCAGCTCGACCAGGACCATCGTAGTTGCATCCCAGGCAAGCGTTCCATCCGCTTCTGGCGCGTCAGTTGGCACCTGATACACGCGGACGGATGTTTTCGAAATTTTGCTCACGTCTATCAGGATTCGACAATCCGAAGTGGGGTTGTCTCAAGATTTGTCCCGGTGCAGCGAGACTGCGGCTGCCGGAAAATTTGGATGCGATGCATCCTGATGCCGCGAAGAATGCCTCCTACTGAAAGGATCGCTCGCAGCAGAACTTGTCAAACACTGCCTGATTGGCGCGTGAATGTGTCGGCTGCCTGCCAGCAAATGGAAGGAAAACGATGAGCAAAATAGTTGCGGAAGTTCTCTTCGA
>JAJZDO010000184.1 GCA_021805955.1 Acidobacteriota bacterium | reverse complement strand
GGACTCCAAACGCTCCGACGCTGGAAACCTGGCGCGAGGACGAGCTCCTTTCGAGCGTCCCAGCCTGCTATATCGTTTACCCGATAAACCTGTGCTTGAAACTTTAGCATGGGAATCCTAATCGAGGTATTGAAGACGAAGGCGTTTTAAGCGGGAAAATTATCTAACGTCGCGCTGAACGCATCGTTGTTGCAACTAATCATACCGTATCCCAAATTGCGTCTGACGATTGTTAGCCGGCCAGGCCGCAAAAATTCTTCCCGCCGAAGCCCTGCGCTACGAATAGATTTGCATCCACAATTTCCTATCGCATACGATGATCGCCGCATCTGAAAGTTGTGTGCGGAGGACGCCATGAAAGCAAACGTTGCGCGCGCCAATCATGAGGAATGGCCGGAGCTTCCCTTGGCAGCCTGGCAGGACACCTACTCGACGCTGCATATGTGGTCGCAGATCGTGGGCAAGGTTCGGCTGGCTCTGAGTCCGAAGCTGAACCATTGGTGGGAAGTTCCGCTGTATGTGAATGCGGTGGGGCTGACGACTTCGCCGATTCCCTATGCGGGCGGCATTTTCGAGATTCAGTTCGATTTCATCGATCACACGCTGATCATTACGACTGACAAGGCAACAAGCAGAACGCTGCGACTGGTACCGAAATCGGTGGCCGATTTTTATCGGGAATTTATGGCGGCCCTCAAATTGCTGGGAATCGAAGTGAAGATCTGGCCCACGCCGGTCGAGATTCCCAATCCGATTCCGTTCGATCGGGACACGCAGCATGCCTCGTATGACCCGGAATATGCCCATCGATTCTGGCGAATTCTCGTAAGCTGCGATTCTGTCTTTAAGGAGTTTCGCGCGAGATTCATTGGCAAATCCAGTCCATCGCACTTTTTCTGGGGCAGCTTCGATCTTGCCGTGACGCGATTCTCCGGCCGTCGAGCGCCGGAACGCGTAGGCGCCGATCCCATCACGCGGGAAGCCTATTCGCATGAAGTGATCAGCGCAGGATGGTGGCCCGGAGGTGGAGACATTGCGGGCGCAGCCTTCTATGCCTATGCCGCCCCGGAGCCGGAGGGATTTGCCGAGCAACCGATCCAACCTGCGCCGGCTTTCTATCATCCACAGCTGAAGGAATTTCTGCTGATGTACGATGACGTGCGGCAGTCCCCTGCGCCGAGAGCCACGCTGCTGGAGTTTTTACAGAGTACGTACGATGCCGGAGCGAACACCGGAAAATGGGACCGTACGGAGTTGGAGAAAGCGGCCACCTGACCCTCGCGCGCCCGGCCCGATATTTTAGTTGCCTTAGCAACCATAAACGCCAAAAAGAGGCGAGTTGGTTGCTAAGGCAACTACTTTTCCGGGCCTCATTCACTGGAGCCTAAAAAAAGGTGCGTCACCATGTTCAAAAAAAATTGCGATTGCATTCGACGAGTCACCGGAAGCGGCACGGGCTTTTCGTTCCGCCCTGGAGTTGGCCAAGCTGGACGCCGCGGAACTGACCATTGTGACGGTGGTTGAAAATCTGCCAGCGTACATCAGCTATGTGTCGGCGGTCGCTCCTGACGTGCCGGTATTGCCGACAAACCAGCGGCGGGCTTTTTATGCGGACCTGCATTGCAGGGCGAAAGACACGGCAGAACGGGAAGGCATCCATCTCCACGCGGAACCGATTGAAGGAGAAGAGATAGAGGGATTACTTCAAGCGATCAATCAAGTGCGACCGGAGCTTTTAGTGGTCGGACTTCGACGGGAACCGGGAGGGTTGAGCGGATTCATTGGCGGAACGGCGCACCAACTGGCATTGCGCGCGCAATGCAACATTCTTGGAATCCGCTGAGGCTCTTACATCTGGGTTAGTTAATCGTCATGGTTGACAGGTACATCTGGTAGCTGGCGGTGCCGCCGCCGAAAAAGTCCCCAGTGAACATGAGCGTCGGCGTCGACCCGCGATCGATCGTGTCATTCAAAATGATGGGATTGTAATAGCCCTGTGTCGGCCAACGGGTCGTATTGACCAGCGACCACGGCCCCCACGGATGCGGGGCTTCATACACCAGCCAGGTCGTATCGAAGGTTGTGCCTGGGTTTCCGGCGCCATGCGGATAGAAGAAGGTGAGCAAGATATATCGATTCAGTGCCGGTACATATTGCACGTTCGCCGACCCTAGCTCGCCGAAATTCGAAAGAATGGGCTGCGCGTTTGCCTGCGTTGAAGTCCAGCCAGCATCGAGCGATCCATCGCCGCCGACGTAATACTGATAGTCGCCCGGCTGAAGGCGGGAGATTTTTGCCCGCGGAACCCGCGCCAGGTAGTAGGCATTCCCGCCGCCGTTCGAGGGTCCGCCGCCGTTCCATGCGCCCTCGTTGGCAATCAGGTAGATGTAGGCGTTGGCATTGTCGTGCCGATTGACCGCGGCGGTGTAGCCGAGAGTGCCATCGTCGGCCCCGTACATGACAAAGGTCGCAGTTCCGAATGCGCTGGGGCTGGCGCCAAACATGGATGCGCTGGGCGGGCTGGTGGGATTGCCCATGGCATTGAACACAGTCGGAGTCTGGAAGTTGTTCCAGCTTTGACCCTTGTCGGGACTCCATGCGATCTGGCCGGCGTTCTGTTCCAGTACGATGTGGTTGCCCTGCAGTTGGCGGCCGAGGGAAATATAAATATTTCCAGCCATGCAGAATAGACCAGTGTCCTTCTGAGAGCGATTGTCGTTGCCCGTTCCGGAGCAGCACAGACCATAGTTCTGCATGAAGTTGATGGTCATTCCGGCCAGCGGCGACTCCGAGGTGAACTTGCCAATCGATAGCGAGCTGCTGGCCAGCGTGTTCACGGGGGCCCCATTCTGCTGCCAGGGTTTCTTCATATCTCCCACAGTGAAGTAGGTGACGCCATCGTTCGATTTGCAGTTATAAAAGGTATCCGCACTGCCCTGATCTGCGGGATCGATGGAGTTGTAGCTGGTGATTGGCCCGAATGAGACGCTCGAGATCGGCGTGGTTGCATCCTCCGCCGTGGTCGCAAGCGAGAACCTTGCTGTCGCCGATCCGGCAGAGTTTGTCGCGGTGATTTGGCAATCGTACGTGGTAGAAGGAACCAGGCCCGCCACTACGTTCTGCTGGCTGGCTGCGCTGACCAGAGCGTTATCCACTGCGTCGATGGTGTAGCTGCGCGGCGTCGTCCCGCAGGCCAGCGACGAGGTCGCCGTTGTCTGCATCTGGTAGCTGGCAACAATCGTGGTCGCATCGCTGCTGTAGGTCAGATCCGCAATCACCGGGATAGCTTTTGCAGCGTTGCCCGGAGTGATCGTCGAGGCTGGTACGCTGCCTGGCGAACCGCAAGCCGTTAAACAAACCAATAGCAGAAGCAGGGGGAGACGTTCTACATGCATGCAATGTTGTCCAAGTACTGTTGCATCGAGTTCGCCAGCGACATCGGTTCCGCTGGAAATATGCGGTTCAGCACCTGTGCGTAATCGAAGGGATCACTGTCAATATACTTCCGAATCAACGATATTGACATTGCAACCCTGGATTCATGGTTACCTTAGTCACTTTGCCGCCAGCGCAGCTCTTCTTCTCGCATGTCCTTTTGAATTCATATAGTACCGCCATTTTTTCAGAAAAATGGCGGGGTGCGGGTAATTACTTTAGATTACATCGGAAGGAGAACCGCTCTACCGCGGCGACAAGGGCAGGGTTCGAGGAACCATTCTTGCTCGTTCGTCCCACCTTCCGCATTACGTCAACCAGGGCGCCCATCCTAGCGAAGCCAGGGTTGATGGCGATGCGATCCTCTTATGGATGACTTTAGTACAGAATATCCGGGTGCTCTATGGGCAAGTTTTGTGTAGACCCCGGACTTCAGTCCGGGGATGAGGGGTCGTCGGAATGCGCGTTTAGGCGCTGAGGTTCGAGGCTGCGAAGTTCTTCCCAGGAGCAGCGCCAGACGTCACGGCCAATCCCTGAGATTCATATTTCCGCTTCCTCACAGCGCAGGGCCTTCCGACAATCGGCTACTGCTGGTACCACCACAGGTCGTTTAGGTAGCCAGTCGTCCCGGCGGCTGGGCCAATACCCATGCCTCCAAAAAGCCAGAGATTATTGTGGCCAGTGTCTATCCAGCTAACGGAACCGAGCCGCGCGCCCGGAACATTGCTCGCGGAGGTAACGTTCAAAGTGCCATAGATAGCTACGGCACCTTTCGTGTTGCTTCCGCCCACCCATGTCCACTCCTTGCTCGTTGGATTGAACTCCCACAGGTCGTTGAAATAGCCCTGCGCTCCGGTCGAATCACCACTACCTCCATCGTAACCGCCGAAGAGCCAAAGGTTGTTGCTGGCGTCCCTCCAACTGACAGAATAGCTTCGCC
>JAJZDO010000134.1 GCA_021805955.1 Acidobacteriota bacterium | reverse complement strand
ACAAGCAAGGGCCAGAAAAGATAAAACTGTTCCTCGACGGCCAGCGACCAGAAATGATCCAGGTCCGCCCACGCGCCCGGATGAAAATCTGTTACCGGGAACCATACGCCGGTGTTCTGCATGTACGTAAGCAGCACATATTGCCGACCGTTCCATTCAAAATGCAGCCCAGGTTCCCAGTGGCCTAAAATCAGCAGAAATAAAAGAAACCCATAGTAGAGCGGAAAAATGCGCAGAAAACGCCGCATATAAAAGCTGCGGAAATAATGCGGATCATGCAGCGTGTCATACAGAATGCCTGTGATCAAAAACCCTGACAGCACAAAGAACAGATCGACGCCCACCCAGCCCAGACCGCGCAGCGCAGACAGTGAATCGCCGAATCGACTGCCCGTGTGATCGTTGAACAGCATCAGGTGTGACACCAGCACCAGCACGATCGCCAGTCCGCGCACGCCATCCAACGCAGGCACATGATTGCGGGCGGGACCTGCCGCCTCGACTGCCGGGTTCTGCGTCACTCGGAATAGACTCCAATCTTTCGCAGTATAAGGTGCCGGCCCGAATATATTCGCGAACCGGCCATCGACGAACTACGTACACCGCAATCACCGGGGGTTTCCCGGATTTCAGATACTATAGTCTCTTGAAAGCCATGCCATGAACGGTGCAAGCCGAAATTTCCAGGTAGATCGTTTGGAGGCGGGTGACCCGGTCATCGGTCTGCTGCCCTTCGAGACCTATGAAGAAAAACGCTGTGTCCTTCAACCGGACGACCTGCTGCTGGCGTATACAGACGGCATCAGCCAGGCCATGTCCGAGCATGAAGAAGAGTGGGGCGAAGACCGGATGCTGGCGGTCGCCCAGTTCGATGACATGACGCTGCTGGTATTGAAGCTACAGGAAACTCCGACAGTCGCAGAATCCACACTTTCCGATATCGCTGGATAGACTAGAGCCATGATCTTCTCGCTCCGCAGGTTATACGCTTCGATGGACCGTGCTCTTCTTGCTGCCCTATTGGCGACTTGCCTGTCTGCTGTCGCTCACGCCCAGGCAAACAGCACCCTGGTGGATCCGCTGCTGGCCCAGCATCTGCAATCGCCAGACGTTGTTGCGAATGAACTGCAACATTTCATGCTGCAACGCGTTCCTCCGCTGCAGTTGCCCGCAACAGCAAAGCAATGGGACCAGGAAGCAGCGCGCATTCGCGCCCACGAACTCGCGGTTCTGTATCACGGTTGGCCGCCGGCCTGGATCGACTCCGCGCCAAACTTTGAGAAAGTCGGCGCGATAGAGCGCGATGGGTATCGCATCCTCAAACTGCGATATGAAGTCGTTCCCGGCATGTTCTCCACTGCGCTGTTGTATGAGCCGGACCACCTCTCTGGAAAGATGCCCGCCATTTTGAACGTGAACGGTCATGGCCCCGGCGGCAAGGCTGTCGGCCATAAGCAGGCACGCTGCATCAATTACGCTCGCCGCGGAATGCTCGCGCTCGACCTGGAATGGTTCGATTATGGCGACCTGGATCAGCCCGGAAATGCGCACGACAATGCCATCCTGCTCAACCTCGCCGGCTATAACGGAGCCGGACTGTTTTACCTCGAAATGCGCCGCGGCCTCGACTATCTCTACGACAATCCCAATGTCGATCGCGCTCGCATTGGTGTCACCGGTGTTTCCGGAGGCGGCTGGCAATCGATCATGCTCAGCTCGCTCGACACGCGCATCGGCCCAGCCGCACCCGTCGCTGGATTCAGTTCCCTCACAACCTCGATCGAGCACCCCGAGTTTTCCGGCAATGACGCCGAGCAGAACCCCAGCGATTTTCGCCAGGGTGTCGATTACGCCCAGCTCATGGCAGTCCGCGCACCCCGGCCGACGCTGTTGATCTACAACTCCATGGACGATTGCTGCTTCCGCGCCGGCATTTTGAAACAGGGCGTCTATTTCGACATCAAGCCTTTCTTCAATCTGTACGGCAAGCCCGACAATCTGCAGTGGCATCTGAACCTCGATCCCGGCACGCACAACTATGGTCTGAACAATCGCGAGGCCTCCTACAAATTTTTCGACTCTGTGTTCCACATCGACGCATCGTCGGAAGAGTTTTCTGACACCGATACGGAAATCGAAACCGCCGAGGATCTGGCCGTTCCTGTTCCGAAAGACAACCTCACCATCCTGTCGCTGGGGCAATCGCTCGCAAAATCCATCCATCACGAAGTTCCCGCCCAGCCCAACGCTCAATGGGCTGCGTCCCAGCGAGCCCAATTGAAGAAGGTCGTGCGCTATTCAACGGTCACCGTCACCCATGCTTGGCCCATCAGCGCCACCCATGAAAAAGGACTGGAGAGCCACGCCTATCGCTTCGAATTCAGCAACGGCCTCAGCGCCACCGGCATCCTGTTCCGCTCCGTTACCGCGCCAGAGAATGCTCCGACTGCCATCCTCATCTCGGACGCCGGAATGCCATCAACCATGGTGGATGTGGCCGACGATGTCGATCGCGGGCAGCGCGTGCTGGTGCTCAACCCACTGTTCTTTGGCGCGGACAAACCCCATGCGGATGACCGATCGGGCGCTGCAGTGTTTGCACAACTACTCACTGCCCTCGGGGAACGCCCCTTAGGAATGGAGGCAGCACAGGTAAATGGCGTGGTTCGTTGGCTCAGCGAAGATCTCGATCACGGCTCGCCCACGCCCAATAATTTTGCTGGCAATGTAAACAAGCCAGTGCCCCCGGTGCGCATCGTCGCCACCGGGCCACGTTCCCAAGTTATTGCGATGGTTGCCGCTGCGATTCATCCGGAATTGTTTTCCGCACTCGAGAGCCGCAAATCCATTTCCAGCTTTGCAACTGCGTACGATCATCCCAAGGATTTCGTGCAGGCTCCCGAAATGATGTGCCTCGATCTCTACCGCGACTTCGACATCAACACCCTGGCCGCCATCGCCGCGCCTGTCAAAGTAAATCTGTCGGCAGTTGCGCCGAAGCGAATCTTCTGGGAATAGCAAGGAAGGGATTACGCGACTTGCACGACCGGTAAACAGGTAAAGGATTCCTGATCGACCGTCCAGTAAGGCATCAACTCCACCCCTGGATTGTGCTCGATCTGGAAATGCAGCGGCTGACCGACCTTGACTGTGATTTGGCTCAGCAGATCCTCGGCATATTTGCCGCCCTTCACCTGCAGCACAGTGTCTGGCGATCCAATCACGGCCATCAGGATTGGACCATATTCCAGGCCATATCGCGGAGCGCCCTGCGTTTGGTCCGCTCCGGCATAGCGCGTGAGACGAAACGCGATCGGCAGTGTGAACGTAATCGCATCCTTGTCCGACCATGTCCGATCCAGCACCGCGTAAGTTCCTGGATTCCCTGCGGCAGCCGGCGAGCCATTCACATAGATCGGCATTTCCTTCGCTGCCCATGCAGGCACGCGGATGCGGATTTTCGCCCGCACTGGCTGTGCGGCAGACACCTGCAGACGAACCTCCGGTTGAAATGGAAATTGCGTCGTCATCTTCCACTGAGCCGTCGCTCCCGCCTGCGACCATTCCAGCGTCGACGGCTCAAACAAATTTACGTACACCCCATCGGGAGCAATGGAGTAAATATGCTCCGGCAGCGACCCCAGCATTCGCGTTCCCTGCCCTTCGCAGCAAGTGTTGTTGTGGGTTGGCTCTTCTTTTTTCCCTGCCATCATGGTGTGATAGCGAATCCCCGTCGTCCCTCCCTGGTTGGCGAGGATCACGTTATAAATAGACTTTTCAATCTCGGCGACATACTTCTCATCGTCCGGATCGTGCTGATGAAATCTCTGACTCAACAGTATCCAGAATGAACTTCCGCAGTTCTCGCCGAGCTTCTGATGTACATAGTTCGATCCCGGCGGGTCCTTCTCAAATTCGATAATCGATATGCTGCCGCCAATTTGCTGCCAGTTATCCCGATAAAGATTCCATCCACCCAGCACAGCCTCGCGATAGCGCGGATCGCCCGTCGCCGTGTACAAGTCCGCGTACGCTTCCAGATTTGTCAGCAGATAGCAATGCGGCCGATCATAGGGATATTGCCACACCGCTTCTTCCTGCCGACGCGATAACTGTTCCAGCCAGAAATTCTCCTGAAAATATTGCTGAATCGCTTGCGCGTCCAGCGGCTTGCCGACCGGGCTGATGCACATGCGCGTGTTCGCAATCATTCCCTGGCCGCCCTGGACTGCGCCGCGCAGCAGCTTCGGCAGGTACTCGCATTGATCGAACCAATCGTAATTTCCGCGCAGCAATCCAAACGCTTTCGGATTGCCGCCGTAACCCGCCTCCAGCAATCCATGCGTCAACCAGGCGCGAGTGTACGCTCCTCGCTCCGA
>JAJZDO010000787.1 GCA_021805955.1 Acidobacteriota bacterium | reverse complement strand
CAGAAGAAAGCTATGGAGCGCGATTCCATAGAACCGCGGCACACAACCGTAGATACAGAAATGTTCTTGCTCAAGGAAGTAATTTCTGACATAAGGAATCTCCGCAAAGCGCAGGAAGTTCCGGAGCGCGAAAAGATTGCCATTTTTCTCTATGGTGCGGAACAGGCGACTACGATTTGCAAGGATAACGCTGATATTATTCAAAAACTTGCGCGAATCAGCGATATTAATTACGAACAACCGGCCACGAATGAAGCTATAAGTCGACAGGGCGTGAACTACCAAGTTTCCTTGCATTACGAAAAACCCATCGACATACCCGCAGAGCGCGAGCGTCTGATCAAAGACCTGGCCAAATACGAGAAGGAAATGCAATCGAAACAGTCACAGTTACAAAATGACGGTTTTCTCGCCAAGGCGCCAGCAAAAATTGTCGAAGGACTGCGAACACGCGCAGATGAGTTGACCGTGCTCATCGAAAAAACACACGCGGCGCTGGATTCGCTCGATACCGTCGGGAGTCGATAAGCGATGGACTGGAAGACCAAGCGCGTCACGGCGATCCTCGAACAGGCCCTCATCGAAGACCATGCGACGCACGACGCTACGACGGAGCTGACGCTCGATCCGAAGCTGCCTGCCTCGGCGACCATCCTCGCCAAGCAGGACTGCGTTCTCGCTGGGTGGGACGCCATTCCGCGCATTCTGGAAGTGTTCCGCAAACTGGATCAAAGCCCCTCACGACGCTTTGAAGTGGTACACCATCCAGAGATATTCGACGGCGTGCGCGTGCGCAAGGGGCAAGCGATTGCGGTGATCCGCGGGAACGCTCGTACCATCCTGGCTTGTGAGCGGGTAACGCTGAATTTGCTGCAACGCATGTGCGGCATTGCAACGGAAACGCGCAAGTATGTTGACGAGGTCGCGGGCACGGGTGTCGTGATTCTCGATACGCGCAAGACAGCGCCTGGGTTGCGCCTGCTGGACAAGTATGCCGTCAGTTGTGGCGGCGGACAAAATCACCGAATGGACCTGGCCGACGGCGTCTTAATCAAGAACAACCATATTTCTTTGGGTGGCGGCGTTGTCAAGGTGCTGGCTCTCGCCATGCAACGGAGATCGTCGGGGCAAAAGATTCAAATCGAAGTGCGCTCTCTGCAGGAACTCGAGCAAGCTCTGGCGGGCGGCGCCGACTCGTTGCTGTTGGATAACATGACGCCGTCAGAAGCCAAGCGCGCTGTCGGAATCGCGCGCAAGCAAATCCCAAGAATTCCGGTCGAAGTCTCTGGCGGAATCACGCTGGAAACGGTCAGAAAATATGCGCAGTCCGGGGTGACATATATTTCCGTCGGCGCGCTCACGCATTCCGTTTCGGCAATCGATTTGAGCATGAAGATCACTGCGGAAATCTTCTAGACATCGACTGTATGGTGGACACGTTCGATCTCGATGCTCTGAATGCAGCCCTTGCGAAAACAATTTTTGGAGGCAAGCTGCACATTTTCCCTTCCATCGGGTCTACAAATACGCTTGCCATGCAAGAAGCGGCGAAAGGCGCTCCTCACGGTTCGGTTTACATTGCAGAGGAACAGACCGCAGGCAAGGGGCGCGGCGATCACGCGTGGCTTTCTGAACCGTACGCGGGTCTTTACGTCAGCATTTTGTTGCGACCGCAAATGGCAGCTGCGGACGGACTTTGGCTGTCGCTTGCTACCGGACTAGCCGTGCAGGCGGCCATTGAAAATGCAACCGGAATAGTTACAGATATTCGCTGGCCGAACGATTTGCTTTTCGATGGACGAAAAGTCGGTGGGATCCTGCTGGAAATGAATGCCGAAGCTGAACACGTGCGCTACGCCGTCATCGGGATCGGAATCAACGTGAACCATCGACAATTTCCGCCCGAACTGCGTGCCGTGGCTACGTCGTTGTGTCTTGAAACGGATCGCGTTCCTGCGCGGCAGGATCTGCTGATCGCGATTTTGGACTCCTTGATGCACGAGATAAATTCATTGATGACGCCGGAAAATCATGCCAGCGCCTGTGCTGGCATTTTGGCCCGCCTTGAGAAAAAATCCAGTTGGATCTGCGGGAAACAGGTTTTTGTTGACGAAGCGGGGGGGTACACTGGCGTCACCGCAGGCTTGGATAGAAACGGATTTCTTCGCGTACAAACCGCAGACGGCGTCCGCACGGTATTGTCCGGCGGGGTCCGTGACCGATCGTCGAAAGGTTAAGAGAGATGCTGCTGGTACTCAACGTCAACAATACCAATACCGTTATCGCAATTTATCCCGCCCTTGGGGACCGCATTGGGGAGCTACGCGCGACGTGGCGGATCAGCACGCGTCAAGCGCAAACCGCGGATGAGTATGGCATCCTGATTCGCAACCTGCTGCAAACCGAAGGCGTGGATAGCAAAGAAATCAGCGGCATTGTCATCGCGTCCGTCGTTCCGCCCATCGATTGGATTTTGCGTCAGTTTTCCGAACGATACTTCAACCACAAACCCTTGTTTATCGAGCCTGGAGTCAGAACCGGGCTGCAGATTCTAACTGACAACCCCGGCGAAGTGGGCGCTGATCGAGTTGCGAATTGCGTCGGGGCCTTTCAGCGATACGGGGGGCCTTGCATTGTTGTGGACTTCGGCACGGCAACGAACTTCGATGTTGTTTCCAAGCAAGGAGAATTTCTTGGAGGCGCAATCGCTCCCGGAGTGAACGTCGCCGCAGAGGCACTGTTTGCGCGCGCAGCGCGCTTACCGCGGGTAGAGATCAAGCGTCCCCCAAAAGTAATTGGCACAAACACCGTGGATAATTTGCAAGTAGGCCTGTTCTACGGTCACATCGGGTTGGTGGATGGCATTCTGGAGCGCATGATCGCGGAGCTTGGGCCAGAGACGAAATGTGTCGCGACCGGCGGTTTGGCGCGATTGATCGCCGGCGAATCGCGGTTTATTTCCGAAGTCAACGACACGCTCACGCTGGAAGGATTGCGTATCATTTACGAACGCAATCTCGTCACTGGAACGCGTTCGCGTCCGCGAAATGCCGCCAACCTGAAGAAGACCTAAGGCGACATCCTTGCAGAATTATTTCAACTACTACACGGAGATCGAAGAGCACTTCCAGCGCCGGCGCGGCACGCTGCTGATGCTGTCGACGCTCGATTGGTCGCTGATTGCCACATGGCAGGAGGCAGGATTTCCGCTGGAAGCGGTCCTTGCAGGGATTGACGCAACGTTTGAAAAGTATGCAGCGCGACAGGCGAAGGGACGCTCGCGGCGCATCAATGGACTCGCTTATTGCGCACAAGAGGTACTCCGGGCCGTGGAAGACATGCACAAAGCCGCAACCGGAGCGCTTCGGAAACAGACGTCCACGCCAGAGAAAAGCGGTTTTGAATCGGCACGCATCGCAGCATACCTGCGGGAGAATGCACAGGCGCTGCGGGAATGCGTAACCGCAGAAAACGCGCAGCCGATGTTTTCTGAAACCTCGTGCCGACTGGAGGAGATAGCCGCGTCGCTGGAAAGCCAAAATGCGGAAAGCACGACGGGGATTTCGACCGAATCCCTTGAGCAACAACTGCTCGTGTTGGAAGACCGGTTGTTTTCTGCGCTCCAGACGTTTACGCCTGCGGATGATTTGCTGGCCCTGCGTGAGCAATCAGCGAGGGAACTAGCTCCCTATCGCAGCCGTCTGCAAACCGTGCAAATTCGACAGATTGAGCAGCAATTTCTCCGACGCTGTCTATTCCAGCAAAACAATATTCCCCGTCTCAGCCTGTTCTACATGCGACACACATGAAGCTGACGATCGAAAAAGTTATATACGGGGGGCAAGGTCTGGCGCGAATGCCTGCGGACGGCGAGGAGCACGGCGGCATCAGCGTTTTTGTTCCATTCACACTTCCCCGTGAAATTGTGGAAGCGACAATTACGCAACAACACCGTGGCTATTGCGTGGGCGAGGCGCAGAAGATTGTGCAGCGATCCGAGTTTCGCGTGGCTCCGCCCTGCCGGTGGTTCGCGACGTGCGGCGGTTGCCAGTTGCAACAAGGCGTCTACTCGTATCAGGTGGAACTGAAGCGGGACATGCTGATCGAAAGTCTGACGCGGGCTGGGGTCCTCGATTTGCCTGTGATTTCGTTGCTCGTTGGCGAACCACTTGGATATCGCAACCGTGTTCGGCTCCAGGTACATGCGCGACCGGAATTCTCCATCGGTTATCGCCAGGCGAAATCGCATCGAATGACTGCGATCGATGGCTGTCCGATCGCGGCGTCGCTGCTCGATCAATGCATTGGCGTCCTGCACACCCTGGGGTCCCGAGGCTTAGTTCCTGCAGATGCGCAGGAACTTGAGGTGTTTACCACCCA
>JAJZDO010000118.1 GCA_021805955.1 Acidobacteriota bacterium | reverse complement strand
GGCGATGGGCCAGTTTGCCGATGGGTGTGATGCGGATCAGCGTCCAGAGAATGTCCTGAGGGGAATAGGAATGGCTGGGTTCTAGCTGAATCGTGCAGTTGCCGGCTCGCAGGTAGTCAATGCTCCGGGCCTGGGGTTGCCGGTTGGCGCTTTGAGGCGGTGGGGGCGAGAATACGCACGATCTGCCAATGACGAGCGAACTAATTCGTACGGTTTCGTCGGGATCGGTGGGAGCGACGCTGAAGTACCTTGACAGGGACGCCGTAATTTTGCCGGTCTGATCGGCCGCTGCGACGCGCATCCGATAATCCCCAGGGCGGACTTCGATGGCGGTGTTCCAGATCGGCTCATGGGAATACCAAGCCATGCGGTGCAGCGTCGTGGCAAGCTTGAATCCCGTCGCACTGGCCTCGAACTGCTGCGCCAGTTCTACTGGCGATGGAGGCGGAGTCGTGGGGATCCAAAACAGTCCAGTGCTAATCAACTGTGTCCCGGTTTTTCCATCCGGATGCGGAAAGTATTCCATTTGCGTGCCAAGCTGGAGCGGGGCTACAGGATCCGAATGGGGATTCTGTAGCGCCTGTCGCAGTGCGGCCGGGCCCAGCGAGAGTTCCTGCAGTTGGGCCAGATTCGGCGCCATGTAGAAAGTGGGTGCGTTCATGACTGTTTGTGGTCGCCGAGGGGTGACAGACACGGTGTGGGGCAGTCCATCCATCTGCTTTAGCGTCAGGTGCACATCCATGTCATAGGCAGCCATGCGGTCGTTGCGAATCTGTTGCAGGGTGTCGGCGACAGAGCCGCATATCCAGCCCGCCAGAAAATTGCCATCCGAAAGCAGCATCCAGGGGCCAGAACCCACGAGCGAGTATGGAGGCGGAAACTTACGCAGCGACTCGACCTCTCGGGAACTTTGGGCGGAGTAGAGGATGACGCCGGCAGCGCGGGCCGCGGTCGAAACATCCACCACATCAAAAGCGTTGTAGACCTCGCTGTAGTTTTGATAGACCACTTCGTGGAAGAGGTCGCCAAGCGAGAGAACGACGCGGCGTCCAGGTAAATCGCGCATGCTGGCGATCGCCACGGAAGCAGTGTGGCGCCACTCGACGAGATCGGTGGATTGGGCATTTTCAGCGCCGATCTTTTCCAGTTCGGCAATGACCAGCGGAAGCTGACGGGTATATGCGCTCTGGTTGCCGCTGTCATCCAGAATGGAAATATTCCAGCCTGAAAGGGGCGCGACATTCAAGGCGGCAATCGTTTCGTTGATGATGTCGTTGCGATCCAGCGGGCCAGCCGCGGGAAGAATGATCAACATATTCGGCTGGTCTTCGGCCTGGCCGGTCTTTGGGTTGATGGTCTTGCTCCACGGACGGGAAAGCTGAAAGTTGACAGGCTTGCTGTCCACGTCGAGCGTGAGATCCGACGGCTGCAGGTCCTTGATAGGCGCGATATCGACCAGGCTGAATGCGTGGATGGGAATGGAAACTGTCTGTGTCTGCTGAATCAGTTGCGAGGCCGCGGGTGAGGGTGGAACGGGTTGGGCTGGAGCCTGGGCGAACGCAGGCCCAGAAGAAAATCCTCCGACGATCAGTATTCCGGCTAACAACGCAAAAGCGGTTGCCCATGGCTGCCGATGTTTTCCTGTCACAGATCACTCCCAAAAAGAAGGTAGCTTGGCCGAACATCTAGTGTAGGCCGTCAGCCTCTGTATTGGATGTCAGTATTTGCGGAAGGTAATCCGCCGAATGAAGGGATGTGGGCGTTGGCGGAGAAATATTTTGCATGGGAGACATGAAATCGAGAAGCTGGCTCGATCGGCCGAGTTGTCGCAGTCGCGGAGAGGTGGGTGCAGCGGGTCAGTCGGGATGCTCCTGATGTGGGCCGATGGGATAGCCTTGCCAGATATATTCGAGAGCCTCCGGCAACGTTTGTAGTTTCACCGCATGATCGACGTGTCCGGCGTTGCGGGCAAAAACAAACTGGTAGTGATAACCCTTGGCGGCCAAGGCGCTGGCCATGTTCTCATTGGCGACAACCCAGTCATGCATGTTGTCGCGCATCGCATTCGGATTGAAGAGGTCCCTGTCGCCGACTTCCATCCAGATGCGTAGCGGCTTGGCGGGACTGTTGAGGATGAGGTGCTCATGAAATTCCCACGCTCCGTGCGGCGTTTGCGGGTTATACGGCCATTGTTGGTTTATGTAGGTGCCGGAATAGGTAAGGACGCGGTGGTACAGTTCCGGGTGATACCACGCCATGATCAACGCGCAGGAACCGCCGGAACTGCCACCCATGGTCGCCCGGCTGTCGGGGTCTTTGGTCAGCTTGACATGTGCTTTCGCTTCGACCAGCGGCAAGACCTCCTGCTCGACGAATTCCGCATACTTGCCGGACATGGTGTCGTATTCCAAGCCGCGCTCGCTGCCTTGGGCGTCGCCGCCGCCGTTGCTGATGGAGATGGCAATCATGATGGGAACTTTACGTTCGGCGATCAGGTTGTCGAGCGTGGTGAACAGCACGCTGTCAGGTCCGTCCGCGCCGACGATGAAGGGAGCGACCGTGCCGGGAACATATTGCTGCGGAACGTAGACAGTGACGCGGCGCGTATAGGGCGCAGGATGGCTGGTGGTGACAATCAACTTGGCGGGATTTGCAGGATCGGGAGTGCCGAAGGTTCCGGGCTTGCGCACGATGCCAGGATAGAACGTGCTGCTCGCGGAATTCATGATGAACTGAACTACCGTTCCCTGCGGCACTCCAGCGTGGACCGACATTTGCGGCGCAGGTGGGTGCGTCGGGCCGAGGATAAAATTTCCGTCGGCATTTGCAGGCGGAACGGTGCCGTCGGGTAGCTCTGTGGCCGCGACAAATCCGGGAGAATGCGGGTCGCGGGTCGGGGGCGTAGGACGCGTGGGTCGTGCGGCTGCCTGCGGTGCGGGCGAGCTTGACGGTGAGGGTGAACCGAATTGTGCGGCCGCCGAGGCTGCGAACGTCAGCAAAACAATCCGGGATGTAAGGCTCAGAAAACGTCGCAAGTAGGATTCCTTTCGGTCGCTGTGACTTCCAATTCGATTCGATACGGGATCTTGGTACCCTCCGCTTGATTTTAGCTCTCGTCGGGACGCGAGAAGTGATCCGTAGCGGGTTGTAGGTTTCGCGCTGGACGCAATGTTGTTGATCGCAGCGACTGGAGGTATATCATTCCGGCGAGATGCAATTCTCTTTCAGCTTCCGCAATGGCGTTTCACCTTCCAAGTTCGAAAGGACCACCCATGAGATTTGCAGCCGCGCTTCATCCTTTCCGGGCTGGTTTCAGTCCTTTCTGCCTGCTTTCTGCACTCAGTGTGACACTAGCCGCAGCCATTGCCATCGGCTGCGGTACGTCTGGCGGAACCGGCACGCAGTTGAGCGGGAACACGTCGGTCGTCGTTCTGGCGTCGAGCACGGCGAATGATCAGATATCTGCATTCAATACGACGTTAAGCAGCTTGACGCTGACCAGCCAGTCGGGCGCGAAGGTGACAGTGTTCTCCACGCCGCAAAGCGCCGAGTATATACATCTGAACGGCAGCGTGGAACCGCTCACCACAGTTAGCATTCCGCAGGGCGTGTACACGTCGGCTACCGCGACTCTTGGAGCAGTCGGCACCCCCTCCTATCCCGTCTGCGTCGGGCTGGAAGCAGATGGTACGCTTCTTACCAACGGAACGATTGGCAGCTATGCCCAGCCGCCGGTTGTCACGGTGAACCTGCCCGCGCCGATCACAGTGTCCGGAACCGCAATGGGGCTTGAGCTGAATTTGCAGGTTTCCAAGTCGGTATCTTCTTTCAGTTGTGTCCCGCCTACGAATGGCGCGGCTTCGATCACGCCGACCTTCAATCTGACCCCGGTAGTGATTGCGGCCCAGCCGACAAACAGCACGAATGGCATGGCGACGGGCCTCGATGGGTTGATCGCGAGCGTGGGCACAGGTGGAACCAGCTTCAGCGTGACTGGCGCGGATGGTCCCACGTGGCAAGTCAGCTCCAATAGCAGCACCGTGTTTCAAGGAGTTACGGGCGCTTCCCAGCTTGCCACCGGAATGCCCGTGGATATGGATGTGGCGATTCAAGCGGATGGATCTTTACTGGCCACGAGGATCGCCGTCTATGACACGAACGTGACGAATCTGACCTTTGTGAAGGGGCCTCTCATGCAGGTGGCCGGCTCCCAGCCAACTTTGTTTTCGCTCATGGTGGAACATGGAGGCCTCTTGTTAGGGGGCTTGGGTAGCAGTCCATCCCCTTTCAACTTCGGTAGCACCGTTTTCCAAATCTCTGGCCAACTGAGTAATGTGCAGAGTTTGCCGTTCACCACAAGCTTCACTGCAGCCAACAGATTG
>JAJZDO010000879.1 GCA_021805955.1 Acidobacteriota bacterium | reverse complement strand
AGCGCAAGCTCACCTGAGAGGCGGGGGATTCCAGGCTCCTGCGCAAGTGCGACAGACAACTGGACCAGAGCAGGGAATGCAAAGAAGGCGACCACGACGTAGTAGCGCGGCTGGGTGTGATTCTGCACGGCCATGAAGAGAAGAAATCCCGCCACGGACAGGAGCGAGGCGACGAAAAGCGGCTCACGCCAGAGCGCCGACGCCCAGCGCCGACGGCAGAAGACCAGCGCGGCAAGAAAAAGCAGCCCAAAGAGCGGCATCAGAAATGGGTCAACCCAGAGACAGCGATCGACGGCCCACCAGAGACTGAGCAGATGCGCTGTAAAGTTATGCGGCTTCGGATAGCTGTTGATGAAGAAGAAATAGGTCAGATCCCGCAACAGGTGAAGATGGACCAGCGCCGCGGCCCATAGCCCTAGGATCGCTACAGCGGTCACGACTGCGGCAGCCAGCGCGCGCAGCAGCCGGGCAGGCTGATGACGAAGCGGAAACGCGAGCGCCCAGAGGAGCGCCGGCAGCAGCATGACGGCCGTAGTTTTGGCCAGCACCATCGCCGCGAAAAGCAGGCCGACGAGTGCCGCTTTGGCAAGGAACCGACGCGCCGTGGAAAGATCCAGAGCCAGGCGAAGCGCCAGAAGCGCGAGCGTCATCAGCAGCGGCTCCAGCAGAGCGAGTCTGCTGAAGGCGTAAAGAAAGGGGCTGCCGGCCAGCAGCGTGACGGCCAGCAACGCAGCCCATCTCGGAGCACGCCTGCAAACCAGCCCGTAAACAAGCAGAAGATTGAGCAGAAAGAGCGCTACGGCAAGGCCGCGCGCGGCCACCAGCGAGACGCCGGTCAAACCGAAGAGCAGCCACAGCAACGATGGCCAAAGCGGAACCGCGACTGCGGGATTGAAGCCGCCCGGCTCATACCAGTGACCCCGCAGATGGGCGCGGATGGCTGCGTTCGCATACCACCCCTCATCGGTATATTTGGCCCAGTCCGGCCAGGGCGAATGATTGGGGAAATCCGCCGTCAGATGTACGGCGTGGAGCAGAGCCAGCGCGACGACGAGCGCGATCCACACGGGATAGGCATAACGTTCGGCGAAGGCTTTCATCCGGACTCCGAAGAGTGAACTGCGTTCTCTCGGCGCATTCGCAAACGCGCTACTCGTAGGCAAGCGCGTCGATGGGATCTTTGGCTGCGGCCATCCAGGCAGGATAAACCGCGCCCAGAACGGTGCCCAGAACGGCGATCATAGCGGCCTTCTCGATCCACGGACGTGTGATCTCAAAAAAGAGTGAGGGGTAGGCATCGGCGAGCACTGCATGGATGGCAAAAATTCCGCTGATGCCGAGTGCAACGCCGACTGCGGCCAGCAGAAGCGATTCCCGCAGAATCATCCCCACGATGGACGTCTTCGACGCTCCCATCGCTTTCAGAATACCGATCTCTCGCGTGCGCTCCAGCACGGCCGTGTACA
Organism: Acidobacteriota bacterium; assembly: GCA_021805955.1. Next base: position 2,919 of record JAJZDO010000879.1, on the reverse strand, counting down.
TGGACAGGAAAATGACGAGGAAGCCGACCAGGGTGGCGATGAAGGTGACAACATCGAGCGAGATGTTGAAACCCGGGATGTGGTCGGGGGTCATCAGCGACATCCACTCGTGCATCGTCTGAACCTGGTAATCGCTGAGGCCTGGGGTAGCTGCGATTTCGCGGCGGATGAGATCGAGGTTGTCCTGGCTGTCGGCCTTGAGAAAAAAGACGGAGGCTTTGCCAGGCGAACCGATCAGATTGCCAAGCGTGTCGATCGGTACCATCTTGCGCCCGCCTTTGCCGGACTCGACGATGCCACAGATGCGGAAGGGATGATTGACAATCTTGATGGTGTCGCCGACGCGGTAAGGACGCGTCTTGCCGCTCTGCGTGAAGACATCATCGACGATGACGTCGTATGGTCCCTGAAACGGTCCGCCGGAGATATAGACGAAGGGACGCAGCGCGTTGTAGCTGGGGTAATCGATGCCGTAGATGATCTCCGGCGAGGGATTGAGCGAGAAATTCTGAATGACCGGCGCGGCGACGGTGACGTGGGGCAGTCGTAGAAAGGCTGCGGCATTTTTTGCCGGCACAGGAGCGCCGCCAACTGCGTTGATGAAGCTGGCGTTGGCAGGGCGAACGATAATGTCGGCCCCGATGCCGTTGGTGCGTATCTTCTGTCCGTCGAGCTGGCCAAGAAAGATGGCCACCACCGAGAGGATCATGATGACCTCAATGGCGATGGCAGCGACGGAGATGAGCGAGCGCATAGGACGATGGACGAGATTGGCGAAGACAAGCTTATTCATGGCAGCCGACTGCTTTCAGGGTAACAGGTGCGGACAATCACATGGACACTCTATGGGTCTCAGGGTGCGGCGTGGAGCAGGGCGGATGGGAGTAGAAGCTGTTACAGAGATCAAACTGCAAATATATATCGAACTATTTTTTTATCCGTGTACAACGACGGACTGCTGCGAATAATCAAACATACGAGTTTTGCGATGTGGCTTCTGCTCTCTGGTGCGTTTGCGCAGATTGTAGCTTCGGCACCGCCCAAGGAGCACGTATGTCAGTCCTGAAGTTTTTCATAATTTCATTTGCCTTGCTTGGAACAGGTTTTCTCCTAAGTTGCGGTTCTCACACATCCGTTCAAACCAATCCCGCTTTAGCTCCACCCACTGTAGTGGCTGTGGTCCCCCAATCCAACGGCGTGGCCACCAACCGCGAGATCGCGGTGGTCTTCAGCAAAGACATGGATCCGAACAGCATCAACACGAGCACTTTTTTGGTTCCTGGCGTGGTGGGAACAGTCACCTACGATGCAACTAACAGGATCGCCGCGTTCAAATCTTCCACAAACTACGCCGCCAATACCGCCTACTTCGCAAGCATTACTGTTGGAGCCAAGGACACAAGTGGAGCTCCGCTTGCCGCGCCTTTTAATTTTTCCTTTGTCACGCGTGCGACCGCAGACAATTCAGCGCCTTACGTTGCCGCAGTGAATCTTGCCGTTGGCGCAACCTGCGTACCACTATCCCAGAAGATCGATGTCACGTTTGACGAACAAATGAACTCACTCACCATCAATCCCAGCACGTTTCATATCAATGGCGTAACCGGGGCCGTGACCTATGACGTGCTCACCCAGACTGCTACCTTTACTCCCTCAACCAGCTTGGCGGCGAATACCACGTACACGATTACGGTGACCACCGGAGCGCAGGATATGGGCGGGATGCCGCTGACTCCTCAATTCGTTCAGACCTTTACAACCGGCCCGTGCGAGGGCGCTGGAACGCTGCCAGTTGCTCTTTGTCCTGACATCGGTAACTTCTCTGTGCTGGCTGGTTCTACCGTCACCAACACAGGCACGACCACGATTACCGGCGATGTTGGAGTCAGCCAAGGCTCATCCATCACCGGATTTCCGCCGGGACAACTGGTTGGCGGCGGCACCTTCCATCGTGCGGATGGTGCTGCCGCACAGGCCCAGACCGCCCTGGCCAGTGCGTATGTCGATGCAGCCGGACGATCCGGCGGTACTGCTGAGGCGGGAGATCTGGTCGGCAAGACTCTCACCGCTGGCGTCTATACATCATCGTCGTCGCTTGCCCTCTCTGGCGATGTGACCCTCGATGCCCAGGGCAATCCAAATGCGGTGTTCATCATCCAAATCGCATCTACTCTCACGACGGCCAGCGGAAGCCATGTCGTCCTCGCAAATGGGGCCAAGGCATGCAACGTCTTCTGGCAGGTTGGCAGCTCCGCCACGCTGGGGACTAACTCCGTGTTCAAAGGAAACATCCTCGCCCTGGCATCCATCACAATCACCACCGGCGTAAATCTGGAAGGTCGAGCGCTGGCGCGTACTGGGGCCGTCACCCTCGACACGGATGTCATTAGTGGCTGTACCTGTCCGTAGTAGCTTTCTGGAAGCGCTGATTTGGTTCTACTGTCTTTTCTCAGGCGCTAAAACGCGATTGATTCCGCAATGCTGCAGAGGGTGCAGGCTTCGGCCCGTATCCTCTGCAGGAAATGCGACTTCTTCAGCGGTTTCTCATTGAATAGTAGTGCTCGTGCCGCCGTGGCTATTGTTATTTTGAACTCTATTCCAGCTTCTTGGGTGATGGTGGAAGAACTGTTCCCGATGGTGTTGGTAAATTGCTGGCTGCTGGTAACGGTGATAGGTTCGGCGGCCGGAGTAGCGGCGATTCCGCTCTCGACACTATTCGCAGTGACGCAAAAAAAGCCGTGCTACTGAATCTGTTGGAGGCAGTGGAGTGCTCCGCGATCAATGGCATGTTCGTTGCTTTCGCAAGACTGATCTGGCCGCTGACGATCGTCGGAGAGCTATCAGTTTTCTTGGAAGAAATACCAGCAGCATCCAGTATTGCAGGGAAGCGTGTCGGAAACGCCGAACGGCCTGCTGACC
>JAJZDO010000276.1 GCA_021805955.1 Acidobacteriota bacterium | reverse complement strand
ATGGGCATAACTACACGGTGGAAGTGATGGTGAGCGGGGAAGTGGATGCGGCGACCGGGATGGTCTGCAATCTGGGCGACATGGATGGGTTTGTGCGGCACGAGATTGTGGACAGGTTCGACGAAAAAAATCTGAACCAGGATGGAAGTTTTGCAACGCTTGTTCCTACGACGGAAAATTTGTGCGTAGAAATTTACCGGGTCATACGCGCGGGTTTTCGCCATGCGAAGCTGGAAAAGGTACGCGTGGAAGAGACCAGCAACAATTTCTTTGAGTACGCTGGGTGAGTCGGTGACTGCGCGGGAAGGCGCAGACAGTTCCGCGTAGGCGTAATGAAAGGTTATCCATGGCAAAGCCGATTTTGGTACAGGGATCCACTGAGAATGTTCTTTCCGAATTTTCAACTGAGGATCTTTACAGGGAGATGATCGGCCGTTTTGGCGAAGACCCGACACGCGACGGTCTATTGCGTACGCCGGAGCGCGTGCAGAAGGCGATGGAATTTCTGACCAGGGGTTATAAGCAGGATGCCGGCGAGATTCTGCGCGGCGCCATGTTCGACGTGGACTACGACGAGATGGTGATCGTGAAGGACGTAGAAGTGTTCTCATTGTGCGAGCATCACATGCTGCCGTTTTTTGGGCGAGTGCACGTGGCTTATATTCCGAACGGGAAGGTGATCGGGCTGAGCAAGATTGCACGGCTGGTGGATGTGTTTGCACGGCGACTGCAGGTGCAGGAGCGGCTGACCCGCGAGATTGCCGATGCGATACAGGAAGCGATTGAGCCGCAGGGAGTGGGCGTAGTGATTGAGGCGCGCCACTTGTGCATGATGATGCGCGGGGTGGAAAAGCAGCACTCGTCTACGGTGACCTCCGCCATGTTGGGGGCGTTTCGAAGCAACCAGCAAACGCGCCACGAGTTCCTGTCGCTGGTGCATGGGCGTGGAGAGAACGTAATCTAGGACCGCGTACTCGCTGCATTGGACGCCGAAAGTCCCTCTCGCCGTCATGTGACACGGCACACGCAATGAACTCCCGACCTTATTCTGAAGCAGCCTATGAATGGCCTTTTGATTGTGAACAAATCGGCAGGAATGACGTCGCATGACGTGGTGGCGAAGGTACGCAAGTTGACAGGAGAGTCGTCTGTGGGCCACCTGGGGACGCTCGATCCCATGGCGACAGGAGTGTTGCCGTTACTGCTGGGGCGCTTCACCCGACTGGCACAGTTCTTCAAGCAAGATAGCAAGCGCTACACCGGCACGATTCGATTTGGCTTTGCGACAGATACCTACGATGCCGATGGGGAAGCCGTTGGAGACCGCGTGGAACCAGCCCTGACGCTGGCGGAGATTAGCGCGCTTGCCGAACGATTTCACGGGAAGATCGATCAGACGCCGCCGCCGTTTTCCGCGAAGAAGTTGCACGGCGTTCCCGCCTATAAACTGGCGCGTCAGGGAAAGTCGGTGGAGCTGCGCCCGGTTCGCATTGAGGTTCGCCAGTTTGAGATTCTCGACTACGAAGCGCCGAACGCTCCGTTTGCTGTCGAAGTTTCTTCGGGCAGCTATATACGGTCACTTGCGCATGAACTGGGTCAACTGGCTGGATGCGGGGCACATCTGGGGACTCTTTGTCGCGTGCAGGCAGGGGAGTTTACGTTGGAGCAGGCGGCGACCCTGGACGAAATCGCGGCATGGCAACGAGAGGATTCATGGACGAAGCATTTGCCGCATCCGCGCTGCGTGTTGCCGCTGATGCCTTCGGTGACGGTGGACGAGAAGACCGCAACGCGGCTGAAGAACGGTATGGCGTGCAATTTGCCGGACTACTCCGCTGCACCGTTCATCAAGATATTTACAGATCAACGAGAGCTATTTGCGATTGGCCGCCGCATTGCGGGAACGCTGATGCAACCGATGGCAGTGCTGGGCTAGCGCGTGCGAGGCTGAACGCGATGATGTGCAGGCTTCTGAAGCATCGGCAATAGTAACGGAAGAAAATTTTTCGCCACCCGCCTGCAACCCTGCGCAGTCGGGTGAATGCCATCGTCCTGCATGGAGCCGGGCACGCCGTAGACACCCTTCAACATGAAAGGAAGCAGGGGTACGTGATACACCTTCGATTCATTTCGATAGATTGCGTTGAACTTGGCGATGTAGTCGTTGCCATAGTTGGGCGGCAGGGTGATTCCGCCCAAAATTACCCTGGCATGGACATCCTGCATGGCCACGATGATGGAGGACAGATTCATTTCCGTATCCTGAATGGGAAGGCCGCGCAAGCCGTCGTTGCCGCCGAAGGCGACGATGACGACGGATGGATGATACTTCAGGACTTCAGGAATGCGAAGAACGCCATCTTTCGTGGTGTTGCCGCTGATGCCGAGGTTGACGACGCGGTAGCGATATCCGCGAGCCTCCAACTGGCGTTGGAGATTGGCAGGATAGCTCTGATCGCGGCTGACTCCAAGGCCGGCGGTGAGACTGTCGCCGAATGCCACGATGGTGGGACGAGGCGGAGCCGCGGGTTCGAACGGTTGTGCCGGCGCGGAAACGGAAGTGGATGGGACAGGCGCGGTAGGCTGCGGCTGCGAGTTTGAACCGCTGCATCCGAGAAGCCATGCGATCATCAAGACAGAAGAAAAAATATATTTCAAATCAGGTTTCACAAATACCACTCTCACCTATGTCATCTGAAAATCACGCTATCATCGCAGTCCGCGGATTGAAAAAAACCTTGCGCAGCGGATCGACATCCCTGGAAATTCTGAAGGGAATCGATCTCAGCATTCCTGCTCGCCAGTTCGTCGTCATCATGGGAGCTTCGGGCAGCGGCAAAAGCACACTCCTAGGCCTGCTTGCTGGTTTGGATGCGCCGACCAGCGGCACGGTCGCAATCGATGGGGAAGAAATCAGCTATCTCAGCGAGGATGCGCTGGCGCAAATTCGCGCCACCAAACTTGGTTTTGTTTTTCAATCCTATCAGTTGATTCCAACGCTGACGGCGCTGGAGAATGTTTTGTTGCCGCACGAGCTGCATGCCGCGGACGATGGAAAATCGCGGGCGCAGGAACTGCTGGCGAGCGTCGGACTGGAAGAGCGGATGCATCATTATCCCGTGCAGTTGTCGGGTGGGGAGCAGCAGCGGGTGGCGCTGGCGCGCGCATTTATGTTGCGGCCGCCAGTGATATTGGCGGACGAACCGACGGGCAATCTGGATTCCGCAACGGGCGCGCGGGTGATGGAACTGCTGCTGGAATTGAATCGGCGGGAAGGGACCACTCTGGTTCTGGTGACGCATGACGCCAGTCTTGCGGCCCATGCGGAAAGAAAAATCCTGCTGCGGGATGGGCGGATTGAGGCGGATGAATTGTGTTGGCCCGACGAGCAGGACGCCAAGGCGGGCGCATGACGCCGGCTGCTGGCGGTCTGGCGTGGAGCACGGCGTGGAAAATTGCATGGCGCGATCTGCACGCATCCTGGATCAAGTTCACGTTTGTCGTGATCGCAGTGGCGCTCGGGGTTGGGTCGCTGACGGGCGTGCGCAGCTTCAGCATGGTCTTTCAACGAACGTTGCTGGCGCAGGCCCGCACCCTGATGGCCGCAGATCTGTCGGCACGGGATTTTCATCCATTCACGGACGAGCAGTTGGGTGAGCTGAACCGCCTGGAAGCGCAAGGTGTCCAACATACGCTGGTGACGGAAACTGTGTCGATGGCGTCGTCGGTGTCGAATTCCGATCCGGTACTGGTGTCGTTGAAGGCTGTCGATCCGGCGCAGTATCCATACTACGGTACCGTTGTGTTGGCGTCGGGCAAGCTTTTGCGCGACGTGCTGCACGAGAACACTGCTGTGGTGAGCGAAGAATTTTTGCTGCGCGATCGTACGCATGTGGGCGACACGCTGCATCTGGGTAACAGCTACTTCACAATTGCCGATGTGCTGCGCTCGGAACCGGACAGAATCTCCTCGTCGTTCAGCATTGGGCCGCGGGTCATGATCAGCCAGGCCGCGCTGTCGGCGACGGGATTGGTTCGTCCGGGGAGTCGCGCATCGGAGCGCATGCTGTTTCGTCTGCCGCAGCCAGCAGGCCGGCAAAACATGGACATTGCCGTCCTGCGCAAGCAGGTGGAAGCTGTTTTCCCTGAAGCGCAGGTGACGGATTATCGCGAGGCGAACCCAGCGCTGGTGAATGGACTGGATCGCTCGACGGCGATGCTGACGCTGGTGAGTCTGGTGACGATGGTGCTGAGCGCGATTGGCGTGGCGATGGCCATGCATGCGCATTTACAGCAGCGGCTGGAGACCATTGCAATTATGAAGGCGCTGGGGGCGCGCTCGTCACAGGTGATGCGCATTTATCTGCTGCAGACGAAACAGCATG
>JAJZDO010000882.1 GCA_021805955.1 Acidobacteriota bacterium | reverse complement strand
GAACATGCCTGTAATTTCGTGCCAAAGCGCGCGGACGGCGCGGGTGAACGGTTTCCAGAATCCTTTGCCGAAGCCGCGGGCGCCGCTGGAGACATTGCGCGCGACCATCCGCCTCTGCTGCGCGACAACCCGCCCCTTGGCCGCCACCTCCGGGGCCTGCGAGCGGGCAGCGACGACGGCATCCTGCGCCTGGGCGCGCAATGCCTCGGCAGCCCGGCGCGTGCCGCGACCCAGCTTTCGTCCTAAATTTACATATTGCACAACAGGAAAAGTGTAGCAGCCGCATGAAGTGCGTTGCTCTCCCACCTGAAAGGGAAGTAAGGTAGTGGAAACGCGACTATCAAGGCGCGAGGGAGGCTGGATTGAATCGCAAAATACGAAATCTCATTGAGCAGCTCGGCGAAGCCATCCACGACACCGTTGCGGAATCCGACGAGATCGCCGGAGTGGTGAAGAACATTCGCGCGGAAGGATTTGAAGTGTTGCTGATGCTGGAGGCCACCATCGGTCTGAATCAAGCGGAGACGGAAGCGGGAGAAAAGCCGAAGCAGGAGGCCGCCGACGCCGGACCTTTTACCGCCCAGGACCTGCACTTCCTGCGGTCGTTGCGCATTCGGTTGAACGATGAAACGGGAAGCATGGAGTCTACGGAGTAGGCCCCCGTCCAGACCGGGCGTGCTATTGATGCAATGGGAATGCAGGGTGTGGTAGCATCGGCGTCGCAAGTAAGTATCTATGGAAACAGGTTTAATTTGTCGGGCAGTTTTCCGGCTTGCCATGTGCATCCAACCCCGGTGGTAGTTGCGGGGTATAAGGAAATCGAATGTCATCCATGAAAGATACTTTAGGCGTTCTTCTGGCAGGGGGCGCGGGCGAACGGCTCTATCCGCTGACGCGAGACCGCGCCAAGCCTGCGGTGACATTCGGCGGCAACTATCGGATCATCGACATCACCCTGTCGAACTGCATCAACTCCGACCTGCGCCGTGTCTACATTCTGACCCAGTACAAGTCGCTGTCGCTGAACCGGCACATCCGCGAAGGATGGGGAGCGGTGGTGGCCAACGATCTGGGCGAGTTCATCGAGATTCTGCCGCCGATGCAGCGCGTAAGTTCGAACTGGTATATGGGCACCGCCGACGCGGTCTATCAGAACATTTATTCCATCGGCAGCGAACAGCCGAAGTATGTCTTCATCCTATCCGGCGACCATATTTACAAAATGAACTACGGGCGAATGATGCAGCAGCATGTGGACTCCGGCGCGGACGTGACGCTGGCGACGCTGCCGATCGAACCGGCGGATGTGTCGAGATTCGGAATCGTGGAAGTCTCCCGCAATGGCGAGGTGATCGGGTTCCAGGAAAAGCCGCAGCAGACGGGCATACGTTCGCCCTTCAACCCGGAAAAGGTCGATGCGTCCATGGGCATCTATCTGTTCAATACGGACGTGCTGCTGCCCACGCTGATTCGGGATGCGGAAGATCCAGACTCGAAGCACGATTTCGGCCATAACATTCTGCCCAGCATGTTGGGGCAGTACAAGATGTACGCCTTCAATTTTGTGGATGAGAACAAGCAGGAGGCCTTGTACTGGCGCGATGTGGGAACGCTCGACGCCTACTATGAGGCGAACATGGACGTGGCCTCGGTCACGCCGATCTTCAACCTCTATGACAAGAGCTGGCCGATGCGGACGCGCCCGCTGCAATATCCGCCGGCGAAGTTCGTCTTTGGTGAGCCGGGGCGCAGCGGCATGGCCATCAACTCGGTGATCTCGGCGGGCTGCATCGTCTCCGGCGCAACCGTCCGCAACAGCGTGCTTTCGCATGACGTGCGCGTCAACTCCTATGGAGAAGTGGATTCAAGCATTCTGTTCTCCCATGTCAGGATCGGACGCCACTGCAGAATCCGCCGCGCGATTATTGACCGCGATGTCCAGTTGCCGGAAGGCACAGTGATCGGCTACGACGCCAATGAAGACCGCAAGAACCATCTGGTGACCGAGAGCGGTATCACCGTTGTCAGCCGGGACTACTCGTTGTATGAGAATCCGGTTGCCGCCGACTACCTTCCGCACGATATGTAAGTTCGCCGCCGGCGAATAGGTCCTTCACACCAAATACTCGTCGGACAGGCGCATTTTATGGTAGCGTAAGTTTCACTGAACCAGGCTGAGAACCACACCCTCCCTTTAAATTGACGATTCTCAGGAGACTATGTGGTTGCGTAGACGCAGTCAAATGCGCTGGATTGCCTCGGCCTACTTCGCCTGTTATCTGCTTGTTTCAACGATTTCCGCCGAAACTTTACCGCCAAAAACAATCCTGGAAATTCGGATACAGCAACCCATCAGTTCGTACTCGACCCCCAAAGGCACAAAAATTACTGGTGTCATTATTTCCCCTGTGGACGAAGGCGGCCGGATACTATTGCCGTTGGGGACAACCATCGAAGGCTCAGTCCTTGAAGTGCGCAAGGTGGGGTTGGGGGTTGCGCATGAGACCGCCGACATCGACCTCAAATTCGACCGTCTCGTTCTTTCCAACGGCCAGATCATCCCCATCGAATGTCGCATTCTTGAAGTAGAAAATGCCCGTGAAAGCATCGACAAAAAAGGGCGCATTCAAGGCATACGCTCCACATCCACACTCAGCAATCGTGCTTCCGGCGTAGTGGGTACGCTTGCATTCGGCGACCCGATCGCCGCGATCTTTACCACGGCGGGGTCGGCAAGCGTTCTTCGCTTTTCTGAACCGGAGATCACTCTACCCGCCGGGACAGAGTTCCGGGCAGAACTTACCGCGGCGCTCACGTTGCCGCCGGCAAAATCCGAGAGTGTCCCACCGATCGTAACCGACGAACAGGGCAAACAGGCGCTCACTGAAATGATACGCAAGCTGCCTTTCCGCACCTTTACAGAAGGGAAAAAACCGGCCCCTTCCGACTTGACCAACCTGGTTTTTATTGGAAGCGCCGATGCGCTGGAGCGCGCCTTCGCCGCTGGAGGATGGGTCATTGTAGACAGGCTTACGGCGGAATCTACCTACAGCACGGTCCGTTCCATCGCTGAAAATCAAGGCTATCGCAGCGCGCCAATGTCCGTGCTGATGCTTGGCGGCAAGCCGCCCGATTATGCTTACGCCAAAACTCTGAATACTTTTTCCAAGCGTCACCACTTACGGATTTGGACAAGCTCTGAAACATGGAATGGCGAACCGGTGTGGACATCTTCCTCGACTCATGACATCGGCATTGGATTTTCCAAGAAGAACAAGACGTTCATCCATTTGATCGATCATCACATCGACAGCGAGCGGGCCAAGGTGGTCAACGATTTGATCTACACCGGCTGTGTTTCGGGCGTGCAGCTCGTCACCCGCCCGTGGCTGCCCGCCAACCCGCAGAACGGTACAGGAGAAGACCTGATCACAGACGGCCGGATTGCCGTGCTGCAGCTCAACGGCTGTGAACATCCTTTGGATGAGACCAGCGGGGAGCAGCCCAATACTCTGCGCACCCATGGGAACGAGCTGGACCGCGTCACGCGGCAAACTGTCCTTACTCTTAAAAACAATATCGTCCGCGACAATGTTGGGGTCCAAGCCTACTCCGGTATACGGTACGCGGTGGATGCCAGGAAAAAACAACCCGCAGACGGGCCCGAACGGAAAATGGACATCGATGGGGACACGTACACCATCGATGCCGCGTACCGTCCCCAGGATGGCTATTCCAAAGACTTTGAGCAGCCATCCCATTCCCCGGATCCGCCTGCGTCCAATTTCCAAAAGAAACCCTCGGCCTCGTGGATTGCCCCGTCAGTGGAGCTTGGCTTTCACGGAGGATTTCATGGCTATTACGGTGGCAACGGCGGCGCAATCGCGTTCCTGTTCACCCAGAAAGACCCGCCCGCGCCCGAGGCGACGGTCGTAGTGGGAAACTCTTTGCAAAATGGCTGGCAGCTAGGCGGCACCGTCACGCTGGATCCGCAAAAGTACTTCTCCCATGAGTTCAGCTACGACTACAGCTTGACCGGCTTCAAGGTTGGATTGAGCCTGATTGGCCACGATTCCACCACAAACACAGACGTCAACCTATTCGCTTTCACCGAGGTGGGCCTGCGCACCTCGCAGTTCACCTATAACTTTCTCCTGAACGTCCGTCCCAAAACCTCCCGTTTCCGTCCTTACCTTGCCGCCGGGCCGGCTCTGCAGCTAATGCACCTGGATGAAGCGCCAATCAAGAAAGCGCCGAGCTGGTACCGGCTGGGGCTCAGCAATATCGGATTGATCAGTGCCGCCTATAACTTCGGCAGCACTCCGCCGCTGGAGGGAGGCGGCATTTTTCAAGTCGGCCTGAACTATGGCGGAGGGGTACGTTATC
>JAJZDO010000217.1 GCA_021805955.1 Acidobacteriota bacterium | reverse complement strand
GCTCGCCGCAATGGATCGCGGAATTTCTCGCTGGACAACAGCCAAGAGCGCAGACCGCATGGGGTCTACATGGCTCACAATGCTTCCAGTAAAAGCCAGTTGTAGACAGGCAGGGCTGGCTCCTGCGGATGTTTGAATTTTTTTGAGCGCAAAGAGCGCCATGTCTCCCAACTCCGCGCCTGCTTCCTGGAGTACTTGCAAAGCAACAGCATCCTGTTTGGCTGCACAGGCGGCAACAGCGCGTGCCAAGCGTGAAAAGTCTGGGCCAGGTAGTTGATTGCCCAGATCAATGAGTTCCGCGAATGAGTGGATATGCCACTGCTCCAATATCTTTGGATAGAGCGCAGTTTGTATTCCGCGATCCATTGCGGCGAGCGTGGCTCGAACGGCTTGCAGGCCAATTCTGTAGCCTGAGCCTTCATCCGACAGCACTGGCCCCCACCCTCCCAAATGAAAGACTTCACCAGCGGGCGTGCGGCCTACCACATTGGAGCCGGTGCCTGCGATGACCAGAACCCCAGGCTCTCCATGGAAGGCACCGTCCAAGGCGATGTCCTCATCTCCACAAACGGCAATATGACCCGTGAGTCTTTCTTCCAGTGCTTGGCGCGTCCATTGCTCGATCACGGGGACGGTATTGCCTGACAGACCAATGCAAGTGCTGACAATGGCGCGCAGAGGAATGCCCGATTGCTGGGACAAGCTGGCTAAAAGTGCGTCTAGGTTCTTCGCGGCCTCTTGTTTGCTGACTCGCGTAATTTTGATGGATCCCGACTCGGCGCGGGCAAGGACGGAGGTGCTGCCTGCCAATACTCCGGTGATTTTTGTTCCGCCTGCGTCAATTCCCAAGCAATACGTCATAGATGAAGACCGCCGCTTCTTCCCCGATTTGGATATAAGAGTCACCCGTCTGATGAAAGCACAAGGCAGCCCATTTGGAAAATTCTCTTGGTACCATTCTACAATTCCTGTCCACATGACTATACTTTTTAGGGTATTGATTTTGGGGGGAGGGTTGACGGAGATGATTCGTAGCGTGTGGTCGTGGAGTGCAGGGCTGCGGTGCTTAGGAGCCATTCTGAGTATCGGCTTCGTTTTGTCGAGCGCGGTTCCATCCAAAGCGGAGACGAAAACAGGCACTGCGCCAGCCGCAGCGCCGCAATCTGCCGGGCAGGGTCAAGCGGCGCTTGTCCCCCTGCCAAAAGAACTGCGCTGGGGCGGAGTTCTTGCGCTGCATCCAAGCACTTGCGCGGTTGCAGCACAGAATGCAGAAGACGCCTTTGCCGCACAGACCCTGATTGCCTCCATCCAGCAGCGGGGGGGCAACTGTCGAGTCGTGCATACGCAGGCAGCGCCCATTGTCTTGTTGCGGAGCAACACTCCCCAGGCGCAGCAGGTTTTGCATCGGGCGCGAGTTACGCTTACGCCTGCCATGCAGGATGAGGGATACGTGCTAGTGCCCGAAGGTAAACGGTTGTATGCGATTGCGACAACACCAGCGGGCTTGTTTTATGCGGTGCAGACCGTGCGTCAATTGCTGGCGGGGCAGGGAAGGGAACTATCGCTGCACTTGGCCACGATTCGGGATTGGCCCACGATGCGCTACCGCGGCTTTGGGGATGATCTTTCGCGGGGGCCATTTCCCACACTGGACTACCAAAAGAAACAGATGCGCACCTTCGCTGCCTACAAAATCAATCTGTACTCTCCGTATTTTGAGAACACATTACAGTTGAAGGCCACGCCGTTGGCTGCGCCTCCGGGGGCATCGATGTCGCCGCAGGATGTGGCGGAGCTGGTTGCCTATGCGCAGCAATACCACATTACGATTATTCCGGATCAGGAATCCTTTGGGCACCTGCACCACACGCTGTTGTTCGAGCAATACTCGAACCTGGCGGAAACGCCGCACGGCAGTGTGCTGGCGCCGGGGCAGGCGGGATCGCTGCCGTTGATCTCCGCATGGTTCACGCAAATTGCGCAGATGTTTCCCAGTCCGTTTTTGCATATCGGAGCCGATGAGACCTTTGAATTGGGAGCGGGACAGACAGAGCCTGAAGTTGCCAAGTATGGATTGGGCAAAGTTTATATAGATTTTGTCCATCAGATATACAACACGTTGCAGCCACTGCATCGGCAGTTGCTGTTTTGGGGCGACGTGGCCATGAACTCCCCAGATCTGGTTAAGACGCTGCCGAAGAATATGATTGCGGTTGCCTGGAAGTACTCGCCGCAGCCGCAGGGCTACGATGCGTGGATTACACCCTTTACGAACGCGGGCATGGAGACTTGGGTTGCTCCCGGTGTTTCCAACTGGCGCGAGGTCTATCCGGACAATGACGCTGCGCTGCAAAACATTCAACGCTTTGTAGCGGACGGCCAGCACTTGGGAACACCCGGTGAGTTAAATACGGCTTGGAATGATGATGGGGAGGGTCTCTTCGCACAGGATTGGTATGGGGTGCTGTTTGGAGCAGCCGCGGGCTGGCAGCAGGGAAGCAGCGATACCGTGGCCTTTGAGCATAGCTATGGTCAGGTCTTCCATAACGACACAACTGGAGAAGTGAATCAGGCGCAGTTGGAGCTGATGGCTGCGTATCAAAGCCTGACCAAGGTTGGATTGAATTGGGACACGGACGCTTTGTTCTGGATGGACCCTTGGACGCCGCAGGGACGTGCGGTTGCAGCAAAATTGTTGCCTGTAACCCATGACATGCGCATCCATGCGGAAAACGCGTTGGCGCAGATTCTGCTTGCAAAACAGCAAAAGAATTTGCGCAATACCGATGCTCTGGATGCAATGGAGTTGGGCGCGCGCAGGCTGGATTTTATCGGACAAAAATTTCAACAATCTCAAGAGATGATCGATGAATATGCAGCCATGCGTGCAGAGATTGGAAATGCTTCCAAAGAAGAGGACCTGCAACGACTGGGCTATACCATCTCTGGGATGAATGGACAGTGCCAGGATATGCGGGATGGATATGGACTCCTGCGCGATCTCTATCGGAAGGCATGGCTACGGGAGAACAGTCCCTACTGGCTGGACAATGTAACGGCTCGGTATGACATGAGCATGCAGTTGTGGATTGAACGGGGCATGCAGATTCGCTCTACAGTCGATGCGTACTGGAAGACCCATACGTTGCAGGGAATGCCAATTCCGCAGCAATAGGGTGCGTGCTTTATGCGGCTCGCAGTTCACAAGACTGCGAGCCTGCCTACGAGGAGTGCGGAGTGTTTCTCTGACTGGCCGGGGTGCGTGTCAGCAGGAAGATCATGCCCACAATCGCAAACAGAGTGAACAGACCGGCAATGCTCATTACGCGCAAAATTGAAACCGTGTACTTGCCGGTGCTGGGGCTGTAGTTGCAGCAGTACATGAGAACCAAATCGCTGAAGCTGCCGATTTTTTCTCCCGAAGCATCGATCAAGGCCAAGCGCAGATCGCGTGGCTGATAGGTGATTCCCGAAAGATATTTGGACAGGTGTCCATCGGGCGTGGCCACAAATATGGCGCTGGAGTGCGCAAATTGGGTCATGGTTCCATCTGGCCCGGGAACGCGCACGTAGTGGAAGCCTACGGCGCGTGTCAGGGCATCAATTGAGGACTGTTGCCCGGTCAGGAAGTGGACTCCGGCTGCGTTCTGGGTTGAGAGCATTCGCAGAAAATCCTGCTGCTGCGTGGCTGCAGCCGCGGATGTGTCCGCCGGATCAAAGCTCACAACTAGCACGTCATAGTCCTTAGCGGCGGAAAATCCAGTTTGCCGTAAGGCCGTAGCCATGCCGCGCAGCACCTGGGGGCAGAGCAGTCCGCAGTGAAAGTACACCAGAGCGAGAACAACGGGCCTACGCGCAAAGTAGTTTCCCAAGGGATGCGCCGCTCCGGTGCTGTCATAAAACGGCATCGATAGCGGCAATTGAGTACCTAGATTTTGATCGATGCCTGCGTGTTGCAAATACGCTGGCAGTTGAGAAGACGGGACGGAGGCTTGCGACGATCCCCCCATGGAATTGGAAAGTTGGGCCGAGAGCAAAGAGGAGGCACCCAGACACAGTACAATCAGGAAGACGGATTGCCAGTACCGCGCCATCGGGTTTTGTCGCGTTGAATTCACTCCTAAGGATACAGCAGTCTCCGCTACTCGGTTCAGGCCACGAGGCTTGGATTTCTCTGCATTTCCTTCGAAGAGTAAAAGAGAAAAATGGAAGGCTAATTGACGACCAAAATGGTCGCATATAGAATCAAGCCTGAGGGCGGCCATTCAAGTCATGTTGCAAGCATTCATTATTACGTTGCGCGAGGGCGTCGAAGCCGCGCTGATCGTCGGCATCGTTTTTGCCTATCTGAACAAAATTGGCCGCACGGATTTGAAGCGCTTGGTGCTGTGGGCGTTGGC
>JAJZDO010000872.1 GCA_021805955.1 Acidobacteriota bacterium | reverse complement strand
CCGCCACCGCCATAGACCGTTCGTCCGGAGTCGGTAAGCTTCACTTCGCGGTTGGTCTTGTCGGCCGGCAGCGCGTTGGCGTGGTTGTAGTAGTAGTCATAGAGCGATACGCCTTTGTAATCGCGCTGAATCAGCCGTCCCGATGGGGTGTAGTAGTGGTACGTTGTCAGCGCCAGTGCCGTTGCATCGGACATGTTGTAAACCGTTTGCACCAGACCTTTACCGAAAGTTGTCTCTCCGGCGATCAGCGCCCGGTCATGATCCTGCAATGCACCAGAGACGATCTCCGCCGCCGAAGCGGTATTGCGGTTCACCAGTACAACAATCGGATAAAACTTTCCGCCGTTGCCGTGGGTTACCGTGTATACCTGGTCTGGATATGCCCGCCCACGCTGTGAAACGATGATCTGCCCTTTGCTCAGGAGGTGGTCACAAATCTCCACCGCCTGGCTCAGCAGGCCGCCCGGATTGCCGCGCAGGTCCAGTACAAGTCCCTTCATGTTGCCAAAGCTGTCCGCGGCGTCATCGACTTCCTTGCCCGCTGTCTCGGAGGAAAAGTTTGCCAGGTGGATGTATCCCACCCCCGGTTGAATCTCATAGGCCAGATCGACCGAGGGATGTGGAATCTCATCGCGTACCAGGTCAAAGGTCAGCGGCTGCGGACTGCCATAGCGAATCGTCGTCAGCGAGACATGCGTCCCTTTTGGCCCTTTCAGCAGCTTGGAAACCTGCTCGGAGTTCATTCCGGCCGTGCTTTTTCCGTCAATCGAAGCAATGATGTCGCCGGGGTGAATACCCGCTTTATAGCTCGGCGTACCTTCATACGGCGTCACAACGTAAATTTTGTCTTTCTGCTGCTGGATCAGCATGCCCACGCCGAAGTAGCGTCCCTGCTGATCTTCCCGCATCTTCGCAAATGCCTTGGGGTCATAGAAGTTCGAGTGCGGGTCCAGCACGTGCAGCATCGATGGGATAGCGCCGTCGAAGATGACGGTATCGGCCTTGTCGCCTGCGATCGGCTCGGCGTAATTCTGCTCTACCAGCGCGTAGACGTCGGTAAATTGCTTCAGGTTGTCGCGAAACTGCGACTGATCCGTCGCTGACTGCGCGCCAACCCTGTTCTGCAGCACTGTTCCAGCCAGCGCGCAAACGCAGAAAAAAACGATCAGGGAAACAGTAGTGCGACGTGCGCGGGAACTCATGCGGCGGGAAACCTCCCGGCGGCTGCGGCGCGCTTCCTCAGCGGCTTCCAGTCAGCGGCCTTGGGCAGAGTATAGCATCGCAGCGGTGCAGCCTGTCTTTGCCCGAAGATCGTCCATTTGCCGGATCAACTGCTGTCGATCGGGTCTCCGGCGCGTCCAAAGATCAATCCGCTCGTAATCGTCCAGGCAGAATTGTCCATTTGCAGAAATCGGTTCCGCCGCTCGCAGCGTTTACAATTACGACAAGGGACCGACGGCCTCGGCAGACGTCCCGATTGAGATCACGAATGGCCTTGAATCTTTCCGTACGCACGCTTCGCGCCTGCTCCGTCGCCGCTGCACTTTGCAGCGCTTCTTTGCTTACCTCTCCTCTTGCCCAGGCCCAGAGCCATCCGGCCGCCGCCACCACCTCCTCCTCGTCGAGCAATCTCGCGCTGCAAAGTCCCTTCGGCGGCCAGGTCGTCGAAGATATCATCGCGCGTGTTAACGACCAGGTCATCACCAGTTCGGATTACGATCGCGCGCTGAAAGAGATGGATCAGGAGGCTCGCCAGCGTGGTGAGACGATGCAGCAGATGGAAGAAGCTCACAAAGATCTGCTGCGGAATCTGATCGACCAGCAACTCTGGCTCTCCAAGGGAAAGGAGCTTGGCATCACCGGTGAAACAGAGCTGGTTAAGCAACTCGATGAGATTCGAAAAAAATATAATCTGGCCAGCATGGAGGACCTCGAAAAAGCCGCCCAACAGCAGGGCGTGTCCTTTGAGGATTTCAAGGCCAATCTGCGCGACCAGATTGTCACCCAGGAGGTGATGCGCCAGGAGGTTGGGCGCAAGGTCAACGTAACGCCCGGAGAGGCCTATCGCTACTTCCTGCAACATCAGCAGGCGTACGCGCAGCCGGAGAGCGTTCATTTGGCCGAAATTCTCATCTCCACCAATCCTCCTGCCTCTGGTGTTGCAAAGACCTCCCAGCTTTCCGACTCCGCGCGGCTTGCTCTGGCCAAAGCCAAGGCGGATGACATCGAAGCGAAGCTCAAAGCGGGCGGAAATTTCGATCAGATTGCACGCTCCAGCAGCGACGGCCCGACGGCCGCTCAGGGTGGCGACCTCGGCAAGTTCGAGCGTGGGAACCTCGCCAAGGTTCTGGAAGACGACACCTTCAGCCTCAAACCCGGCCAGTTCACCCAGCCCATCCGAACTCGACAGGGATATGTCATCCTCAAAGTGCTGGAGCACAATCCAGGCGGTGTTCCGCCTTTCAAGGAAGTCGAGCCACAGGTCGAGCAGGCCTACTACATGAGTCAGATGGAGCCTGCCATCCGCAGCTATCTTACGCAGATGCGCGAAGAAGCTTACATCGACATCCGCCCCGGCTACACGGACACCGCAGCCAGCCCCCGCGAAACCAAGCCAATTTACAGCGCTTACACGCCCCCTTCTCCCAAGAAGAAACGTAAAGTGGAGCGAACGCGCTATCGCGAAACGGACCGCGGATTCCGCCAGAAGGGCGGGAAGCCGAAAGGTCTCCAACTGACGCCCGCCGCTCTCGACACTTCAAAGCCTGCACCGGCTGGAACTGCTGCGGCTCAACCCGCGGCCGTGACCAGCAAGAGCGGGAAGAAGCAGAAGAAACAGAAAGTACGCACGCAGAGCTCTGGCAAGAAGGAAAAAATTCGCTACGGACAGGCTCCGATGGAGACTCTTCCTTCTGAGTCCAAGCCTACGCGGGTCGAGGACGCAGGCGCTGTGGCAGAGACTGCTAGCGCAGCCGATGAGCCGCAGAATCCGCTGGAGCAAGCACCGGCTAAACGGCAGAAGACTCGTTTCAGCGATCGCTCCAAGACTGAGAAGAAAGTTAAAAAGAAGAAGAAAACAATCTTCAACTCGACGGATTCCTTCGCGCCAGCCCCGCCCGATCCCACGGAGGTTGCCAATCAGCAGTTGCAGTCGGCTCCGCTCGGTCTGAATGGCGATACCTCGCCGAAGAAAAAGAAGAAGCACCAGAAAAAGGTCGAGGTCATCAACGGAAAGAAGACTCGCTTCCAGGATACCAAGGAAAAGAAAGCGCCCAAGGCTCCGCTGGACTTCACCCCCGCAGGACCGGTGAAAGGTGCTCCGGCTCCGGCTGCACCTGGTTCAACTGCTCCTGCTTCCGATTCCAGCACATCGCCTTCCGGAACGCAGCAGTAATTGCACGCGGGTCCGGCTTTCCGGACTCTCGCGTCCTTTCATCCCCAGCAGCATGAATTGCATCGTTCAGGTGGTGAACTGATGAAGGGAATCCCCATAGCCGATCTTGCCGGGCAACCGGAAAACCAGCTCTTCGATGGCATTTATCTCGTCCTCAGCCGCCAGCAGCGCACCACCAAAACCGGCAAACCCTATCTCAGTCTGACGCTCGGCGACAGTACCGGGCAGATGGAATCGCGCATCTGGGATCCCTCCGACTCCCGCGTGTCCACGCCATTTCAGCGCGGGGATGTGCTCAAGGTGCGCGGCAGCGTGGCGCGCTTTGAAGGTGCGCTCCAACTCAAGATCGAGATGTTGCGTCTGGCCGCCGATCACGAGTTCGAGCGCAGTGAACTGCTGCCCGCCACTACTAAGGATGTTGCCGCTATGTGGCAGGCGCTTGTCTCCACGGTCGATGATCTCAGCGATCCGCATCTGCGCCGCCTGCTTCACGCCCTGCTTGACGATTCCGTTCTCAGCGAGGCGTATCGCCAGGCTCCTGCCGCGCGCCAGTTGCATCATGCCTGGCTCGGTGGCCTGCTGGAGCATGTAGTCAGCCTGCTTGGTCTGGCCAAGCGCGTTCTGCCGCATTATCCCATCCTCGTGCCCGATCTCGTCTTTACCGGCATCATCCTTCACGATCTGGGCAAAATTCGCGAGTTGAGCTGGCAGACCGGCTTTGACTACACCATCGAGGGCCAGCTTCTCGGGCACATTCCGATGGGTGTCTCCATGGTCGAGCGCGCCATGGATGCCATGCCGGATTTTCCGCCCCGCCTGCGCACCATTGTCGTGCACCTGATCCTCTCGCATCACGGACGCCTGGAGTTCGGCTCCCCAAAACTGCCGATGATTCCCGAAGCGCTCATGCTCAACTTCCTCGACGATATGGATGCCAAGATGCAGACTGTCGCCAGCGAATTCCAGAAGGCCGCAAAGCAGGGCCGCGCCGCGCATGAGATGACCGATCG
>JAJZDO010000880.1 GCA_021805955.1 Acidobacteriota bacterium | reverse complement strand
GCGCAATTGGCTGGAAGAGTATCTGCGCAATTATCCGTTCGGCTACATTCTTATCTCACACGATCGATATTTCCTGGATGTGACAGTCGATCGCACGGTCGAGTTGTGGAATAAGCGCCTGCATATTTACGCCGGAAATTACTCGAAATATTTACAGGCAAGAGACGAGCGGCGCACACAACTGCTCTCTGCCTATCGCAATCAGCGCGAGCAGATTGAACACCTCGAAGCGTTCATCCAGCGCTTCCGCGCGCAGGCGACGAAGGCCAAACAGGTGCAAAGCCGCATCAAGGAACTGGAGCGCATCGAGCGCATTGAAATTCCGGATGAAGAGCCAGTCGTACATTTTCGTTTTCCGCAGCCACCGCCGTCCGGACGCGTCGTTGCATCGGCCCAGGCGCTGAGCAAGCAGTACGGGACAAAGGAAATTCTGCGCAACGTATCGTTCACCATCGAGAGGGGCGACAAGATCGCTCTGGTGGGCAAGAACGGAGCAGGAAAATCGACGCTCATCAAACTGCTGATCGGCGCGGAGCCTCCCAGTGTTGGCAAGATTGAACTGGGACACAATGTTCTGGCCGAGTACTTTGCGCAGGACCAGTACAAGGTTCTGGATCCGAAAGAGACGCTGCTCGGCTCCATCAGTCGCGCTGCACTGCGCATTCCCGAGGTGGAACTGCGGTCGCTGCTGGGCTGTTTCCTGTTCAACGGCGATGATGTCTTTAAGCCGCTCGGTGTGCTTTCCGGAGGCGAAAGAAATCGTTTTGCGCTGGCGCGTATTCTGGTTTCGCCGTCAAACTTTTTGCTGCTGGACGAGCCGACGAACCATCTGGACATGCGCGCCAAGGAAGTGTTGCTGGAGGCAATCGAAACCTACTCGGGAACAGTGATTTTTGTCTCGCACGATCGGTATTTTCTGGATCGACTCGCTACGCGCGTGCTTGACGTGAACGATGGCGAGGTGACAAGTTATCCGGGCAGCTTTCCAGAATATCTGCGTGATCGAGAAGCGGCAGAGAACGCTGCTGCTCCAACAACGCAACTGGTTGCAGCGGCTTCGGTAGCGAAGTCCATCGCTGCGGCACCAGCAGCGCCCATTTTGCAGAGCCAATCCTCGGCGACCGTGCGCAGGTTGAATCCCATTCGCCTACGACAGATCGAGGATCGATGTGCGTTCCTCGAAGAGGAAGTTCCTCGACTGGAAGCCGCGATTGCCACCACGGAAGCCGAACTTGCCCGATTCATCTCTGCCGAAGCGACGCAGCGACAGGCGGTGCTGATGGAAGAGTTGAAATCGCAGCTTGCTGCCGCCACGGCGGAGTGGGAAGAAGCCATGCTGTTGCTGGAAGAGCAATCCAACTCGGTGTGAAGCCGGTGCAGTGCGCGCCTTCCTTGTTTATTTAAACAATGCTTCGCCGACCTCGATCATCGTCATCTTTGATGCTTAAAGCAAACCGCGATAGTCTAAAAGCAATGTTGCGCCGCCTGGCCATCTCGATGTTGATGATCTTTGCCTTGGCGCAGGTATCCACGGTCAGTTGTGTAGTCCACTGTGCGGCAATGCGACGTGCTGCAAGCGCGACAGCGGCAATGAGTGGGTGCACGGGAATGGCGATGGGGCAGAATACTTCTGTCGCAGGCAATTCTGCGTGGAAGATGGCAGGCCCATCGACGATGCCGTGTACGGGGCAGTGTGGCGAGCAGCAGGTTGCAGCAGAGTCACGCTTTGCAGTCACTTCCACGCACACAAGCGTAGATCGGATTGCGGAAAATCTTGCGCCTTCTTTCTCCGATGTCCACCGGCCAAACAGGACAGTGAGATTTGTGGATTCGCATCGACGGTTGTCGCTCATTCCTCTCTCCATCCCTCTTCGTATCTGATTTCCTCCGTTTTCCCTGATCTCAAGTGCTCGGCATCTGCGGGACAGATGCCGTCGACACAGAATTTGTGTGGATGTGACTGCGCGTGGAAAAACGACGCGCTGAGGGATGGAAGAATGAAGACAAGTCAGAAAGCATGGCCAGTCACGCTGACGCGGCGCAACTTTGTCATGGGCGCTGCCAACGCAGTGACAGCGATCGCGTGCCTTGGCTGGACAGATGGGATGCTGGCTCAGAAATTTTCAAAGACTGAGCTGCGCGGGACACATTTCGAGTTACGCGTGGATGAGCGGACGGTCAACTTCACTGGCAAGCGACGCAGAGCGACGGTCGTGAACGGATCGATTCCTGGCCCCACGCTGCGCTGGCGCGAGGGAGATTTTGTGACTGTCGGCGTAACCAATCGCCTGCGTCATCCGACTTCGATTCACTGGCACGGAATTCGACTGCCTGCCGGGATGGATGGCGTTCCGGGCTTGAGCTTTCCAGGAATAGCGCCAGGCGAACGCTTCGTTTATCGCATTCCAGTGATGCAGCGCGGCACCTACTGGTATCACAGCCACAGCGAATTTCAGGAGCAGACCGGACTCTATGGCGCGCTGGTGGTGGAAGGGCGCGACGCGGATGAGGTCGCAGCGGATCGTGAGCATATAGTGCTGCTTTCCGACTGGACGGACACTGATCCTGAGACAGTCTTCAGCAATCTGAAAGAGCAAAGCGACTTCTACAACTACCATCGTGAAACGATTGGCAACTTTGCGCATTCGGTGCATGAGCAGGGGCTGCGCACGACGCTGGAGCAAAGCCGGATGTGGGGACGGATGAACATGAGTCCGTCGGACATTGCTGATGTTTCCGGTGCGACGTATACCTATCTGATGAACGGCAATGCTCCGCGTGCGAACTGGACTGGATTGTTCCGTCCAGGAGAACGCGTGCGCCTGCGCATCATCAACGGTTCGTCGATGACATTCTTCGATCTGCGTATTCCCGGGCTGACACTGACCGTCGTGCAGGCGGATGGAAACACCGTTCAACCAGTGGAGGTGGATGAGTTTCGCATTGCTCCGGCGGAGACCTATGACGTGATCGTGCAGCCCAGGGAAGATCGCGCATACACGATCTTTGCGCAGGCCGAGGATCGATCCGGCTTCGCACGTGGAACCCTTGCGGCGTGCCCGGGGCAAACGGCAGAGATTCCACCGATGGACCCACGACCGGTACGCACCATGACCGACATGGGCATGAGCATGGCATCCAGGACGGGAATGCGTGGCATGAAGCAGAGTGATTCCGCGGCAGACATGGAGATGGGCAGCATGGAGATGAAGCCCATGGATATGGAGCAGGCGACTGCAAAGCAGAAAGGGATGGACAGGAGCAAAGATGCGGAACAAGCCCCCACACTCCCTGGCGCTACATTGTCAATGAGTACAATCCAGCCGTTGCCACAGCCGGGACCAGGAGTTCGTCCGACGGCATTACCGAATCTGCGCGCGGAGAATGGTCACTCCGGAAGTGTTGTTCTGCGCACAGGCCCGCAGGTGGACAACGTTGCTGTCGCGGTGACCGAGCGATTGAACCAGCCAGGAGACGGCCTGGATGAAAATGGTCGACGCGTGCTCACCTATGCGGATCTGCGCGCGCAATATCCTGGCGTTGATCCACGACCGCCGGAGCGGGAAATTACGCTGCACCTCTCCGGCAATATGGAGCGCTATATCTGGGGCTTTGATGGCAAGAAATTTTCCGATGCGCATCCCATTCAATTGCGACTCGGAGAACGAGTGCGCTTCGTTCTCATCAACGACACCATGATGGAGCATCCCATACATCTGCACGGCTTGTGGAGCGAACTAGAGACGGGAAACGGCGCGCACAATCCATACAAGCACACGGTAATTGTCAAGCCCGCCGAGCGTGTCAGCTACCTGGTCACTGCGGATACTCCCGGCAAGTGGGCGTTCCATTGTCATCTGCTTTATCACATGGAGGCCGGGATGTTTCGCGTGGTGGAGGTGGCATGATTTTGCGACGCTATCGCGACTCAAATATGCGAATGATTTCCATCCTGTTTCTTGTGATTTTCGGTCGCTGGGGCGCTCTGCAAGCGCAGCAGATGAAGATGTCGTCCGTGATGCCGGAGCACCAGTTCACTCACGTCATGCTGGATCAGCTTGAGGGTCGCACCAGCGGAGCATCGAACGAGTTTCGCTGGGATGGCGAGGCCTGGCACGGCGGAGACACGAACCGGCTGTGGATCAAGTCGGAGGCGTTTGCAAATGGTGCGACCGTCAGCGACGGTGACGATGAAGCACTCTACGATCGTCCGATTCCGCGTCTTCGTTACTTCGATGCACAAGCCGGACTGAGGCTCGATCTCGATTCAGGCCCATCGCGTGCATGGTTTGCGCTTGGGGTGGAAGGACTCGCGCCGTATCACTTCGAGATTGCTCCCACACTTTATCTTCGGAACGGAGGCCGAGTGGCGGGGCGCATCGTGGCGATGGAGGATGTGCTGCTG
>JAJZDO010000600.1 GCA_021805955.1 Acidobacteriota bacterium | reverse complement strand
TGTCGCCGCGTTCGCCCAGATGCAGAATGAGATGCGAAAAAGGGACCTGCTCGGCCGCTTCCAGAGCGCGTTTCACCTCGTCCATGGAGTCGATGCGCCGGGATTTTTCCACATGCACCACGTTGATGGAGGGCGCGGAGCTGCGCTCACTGTCCGATTCGCCCTCCGCCCGCAGCGGGGCGTGCAGCGCCCATGCCGGGGTGGGATTGGCGCGAAACCATTCGCCGATTTCCTTCACCTGCGCACGGTTGGTGTAGTCGAAATGCCGCCGATTGCCGAAGATTTCGATGGCTTCGGCCCCGGTCTTGGTTAAAGTATCCAAATGCCCGGCGTGCAGGCGGTGCTTCAAAAAAATGTGCGTGGAAATCGCTCTCAACATGAACAAATCAACCTATTTCTAAGTTACCCTATTCCGGCGCGTTCGCGGTTGGAAGGGTACCGCCGACGCCATCGGCTATCCTTTCCGGTATGACTATAATTTGCTGAATGCCCAAACTTTCCTGGAATGAAATCCGGCAGCGTGCTCATGTTTTCTCCGCCGAATGAGCAGGCCGTCCGCGAGGCGCACGCGGCTTTCCTGCAGCTATCGCAGGCGAACATTCCGGAGGCGAAGGAAACCGCGCAATACCTGCTGCCGCTGGGAACACGCTGCCGGTCGCTCTTCAAAATGGACTTCGCCGAAGCGCTCTACATCGCCGAACTGCGCAGCGCGCCACAAGGACACATTTCCTACCGCCGGGTCGCCTGGGAGATGTATCTGGCCATCGCCAAGCGGCACCCCGCACTGGCGAAGAATTTTCGCGTCACAGACGTAAATGTGCCGGTCGATCCGTTGCAGAGATAAATTGTCACGAATGAGCGAGTGAGTTTTCAGAAGCTACTCATAGCGCAAGGTAATTGCGGGATCCACTCTCGCCGCTCTCCAGCCGGGGATCAGGGAGGCTGCCAGCATGACCAGCAGCAACAGCACAGGGACAGCGAGAAATGTCACAGGATCAATCGCGCGCACTCCATAGAGCGAGCTGGCCAGAATGCGAGTGACCGCCAGGGCTCCCGCCAGTCCAAGAAGCAGGCCGACCAGGACGAGCTGAAGCGCCTGGCGCAGGACCATGCCCAGGACTTGTGTCCGCGATGCGCCCAGCGCGATCCGCAGGCCGATTTCAGCAGTACGCTGCTTCACGAAATACGCCAGCAAGCCATAGAAGCCAACCAGGGCGAGCAAAAGCGCCATCGCGGCAAATACGGTCAGCAGCGTCGTCTGGAAGCGGCGGCGAGCGGTTGCGGCGGAGACAAGTTCTCCCATGGTGTGGATGTCCGTCAGCGCCAGGTTGGGATCTATTGTGCGCAAAGTAGTACGGACGATAGAAGCCACCACTTTTGCAGGCAGCACCGAACGGATGGCAATGTCAGCGGCGCTCTCTTCTCCTTGAAACGGCTCATAGAGCTGGGGTGGGACAGCTTCTTCGAGCTTCGTATACAGCACATCTCCAATCACTCCCACCACGGTCCTCCACGGATTCGTTGTTGATCCTGTGCGAATATGCTGCCCGATTGGATCACGACCTGGGAAATATGCCTTCGCGAATGCTTGATTGATAATCGCAACCGGTGGACGAGCTGATTTGTCGTCTTCGGTAAAGAAACGGCCTTCCATCAGCGGAGTGCCCATTGCGGAAAAGTAGTGCGGTGTGGCGCTGTGAATCCGGATCCATTGATTTTTCTGATTCGCATACCCGTCGACCGAAAAAGAAGTAATGTCAATCCCACCGAGCGGAAGACCATTGGCAGCCCCGACTGCCCTTACGCCGGGAATGGCACTCAGTTTGCCAATCAGGTTTTGAAAAAATGCGTCTCGCTGCTGAGGGTGCCCGTATCGGGAATCGAAATAGATGTCCATCCCTACGGTGGAGGAAGAAAAGCCGGTATGGATGGATTCGACTTTCAGATAGCTCCTTAGGAGCAATCCCGCGCCGGCCAGCAGGATGACAACCAATCCAATCTCCGCCACAATCAGTCCGCTGCGCAAACGGCTCCGCGATCCCACCGTCCCACGGCTTCCGCCTGACTTCAGGAATTCGATGAGATTAATTTTGGAAGCAGCCAGAGCTGGCAGAATTCCAAAAAGAAGGCTCGTCAAGATGGAAAGCGCCACGGTAAAGAGCAGCACACGAGCATCGAGAGAGGCTTGGTTCAGCCGTGGAATGTTTCCAGGGTTTAACAGTAGAAGACCGTGTAGGAAAGCATACGCAAGAGCAATGCCAACTATTCCACCCGCCAAACCGAGGAGTAGAGATTCGGTCAGCATCTGGCGAATCATGCGGCTTCGTCCTGCTCCCAGTGTGGCTCGCACGCCCAGTTCATGGGTCCTGCTCGCGGCTCGCGCCAACAGAAGATTGGCCGCATTGCCGCACGCGATCAGCAGAACAAAGGAAACGGCACCCAGCAGCAAACCCATTAACGGACGAACCGGCCCCAAAACCAGATCGAGAAATGGCTTGACCAGGGCACGCCAATCTTTCGGTAGATTCGCGGGATGCGGCAAACTGAGCCGCGCCATGATCGTGCCCATTTCGGCCTGTGCCTGCGCCACGGAAACACCGGGTTTCAGCCTGCCGATTGCATACCCTGTGGAAGCATCACGATCTGCTCTCTGCTGTGGCGACAGGGCGAGCGGAACCCACACCTGAGTGGTTGCGATGTGCAGGTTTCCATAGGCCAGATCTGTAATGTGCGGATATTGAAATCCATCCGGCATCACTCCAATAATTCGATAAGATGTACCGCTAAGCTGGATCGACCGGGTCAGAACATCCATGCTTCCGGCAAACATGCTCTGCCACAGGGCATGACTGATGACCACCACGCGGTTGTGGCCCAGTTCCGCATCCTGGGAGTCGATGGCGCGGCCCAGCTCCGGAGGCGATTGCAGCGTGGAAAAGAAATTCCCATCGACGCGCGCCCCTCCAATGCGTAGAGTCTCCTCCTGCGATGCAAGGCTATATGCGGCCTGGTCAAAGATCGTCATAGCAGAGAAGGAACGGCTCTGCCGTTGTATGTCGAAGAAATCCCCATAACTGGGATCAAAAGCTTCTGCGGGGATGTTTTTTAGGTTTGGGTTGGGGGTGTACAGATAGACGAGCCGCCCGGGATCTCCATAAGGCAATGACCGCAGCAGCACGGCGTTGACTACGCTGAAGATGGCCGTGCAGGCTCCGATCCCAAGCGCGAGCGTCAGAATCATCACGAGGGTGAAGCCGGGGCTTTTGCCCAGCGTGCGGATTCCGTACCGCAAGTCCTGCAGTAGGTCGTCGAGGAGCTTCGTGCCGCGCACTTCGCGGCGTTGCTGCCGCACCTGTTCCGATCCTCCTATGGCTAAACGCGCCCGACGCATAGCCTCTTCCGGTGAAGCACCGGTCTGGCGGTATTTCTCGGCCTCGCGCTCCAGGTGATACCGCAATTCCTGGTCCAGCTCGGTTTCCACCGCCTTGCGATGGATGAGTGTGCGGAGTCTGTAGAGTAGGTCGCTCAGCATATCAATCTCCGCTCAAGCCATATCGAGGATGTGGCCCACTGCTGTGGTCAGCTTGTGCCAGGCTTGAGTTTCGACCTCAAGCTGCTTTTTACCCTGGCAGGTGAGGTCGTAATATTTGGCGCGGCGGTTGTTCTCGCTGGTGGCCCAATGAGCCTTGATCCAGCCACGGCGTTCCAGCCGATGGAGAGCAGGATAAAGCGAGCCCTGCTGCACTTGCAGTGCCTCCCGCGAAACTTGCTGCAGGCGCTCGGAAATCGCCCATCCGTGCAGCGATTCCAGTGCCAGAGCTTTCAGAATAAGAAGATCGAGTGTGCCTTGAGGCAATTCCAGTCGTTCGTCAGCCATGTGTAAATACCCCTGCTGCTTCTACATTATGAACATAAAATAATTACTGTAGAAGCGCAAGGGGGATCGCCGTCGTAGGAAAAATGAAACTTGTCGTAACTAAATATGGCAAGCAATCCAGATTAATCCGCAATCTCCATTTACGCTTTTCGTTCGTCTTCCCAAATTGGTGCTAAAATCCCGCCAGTATCTAAAGTGGACTTCGATACTGAGCATCCGTCGCAGCGTGGCGCGGCAGTTCAATTCCAACTCATCCCCGGAGATTCGAAATGGCAGACGACAAAGAACGCACACGTGCGATCGATCTGGCACTGGCGCAGATTGAAAAGCAGTTCGGCAAGGGTTCCATCATGCGCCTCGGCAGCAAAGAGGCGATTGTTCCGATTTCTGTTATTTCTACGGGGTCGATCTCGTTCGATGCGGCGCTGGGTGTGGGCGGAGTTCCTCGTGGACGCGTGATTGAGATCTTCGGACCGGAATCTTCCGGAAAAACTACGATTACGTTGCAGATTATCGCCGAAGCGCAGA
>JAJZDO010000174.1 GCA_021805955.1 Acidobacteriota bacterium | reverse complement strand
GATTCTTTTCGTTCGAAAAGAATTCCTGCTTTCCACATTCCAGGAAGAAGTTGTTGTTGCGGCCGTGTTGTTGGGTGCTGTGGCCGGAGCCGCATTTGGCGGCAAGTTAGCCGATGCATTAGGCCGCCGCAAATTGCTAATTCACGTGGCGATTTTATTCATCATCGGCGCCATCGGTACGGCTCTTGCGCCCACCCCAACCTGGCTTGCAATCGGCCGAGTGGTTGTTGGTGTCGCCATCGGAATCGCGTCTTTCACCGCGCCGCTGTACATCTCTGAAGTTTCTCCGCCCGCCATTCGAGGCAAATTGGTTTCGTTGAACCAGCTGATGATCACCCTTGGCATCGTGGTTTCTTACCTGGCGGATTATGGCTTGGCGGACAAAGAGGCCTGGCGTTGGATGTTCGGCCTGGCCGCGATTCCCGCGCTGATTCTGCTGATCGGGCTGTTCTTTGTTCCGGAAAGTCCGCGTTGGCTCATGAGTCGATCGCAGGACGATCAAGCCCGTGCAGTGTTGCAGCGAATCCGCGAGTCCGGTGACGTGAGCGCCGAACTCGCCGAGATCAAAGCCGACCTTGGTTTGCAGGAAGGCGGCTGGCGCGAGTTGCTGAATGTGTCCTTGCGGCGTCCGCTCATCATTGGTATCGGGCTGGCAGCGTTCCAGCAGTTCACCGGCATCAATACCGTCATTTATTACGCGCCGACAATTTTTCAATTGGCTGGCCTTCGCTCCGCTTCGGCGGCGATTTTAGCGACGGTAGGCGTCGGACTGGTCAACGTCCTGCTGACCATCGTTGCACTGCGGCTGCTCGATCGCGTCGGACGACGTCCCCTTCTTCTGTGGGGACTGGTGGGGATGGTGATCAGCCTTGGGGTCCTCGGCGCGGCATTTCTCTTCGCCAGCTCGTCGAGCATCGTCGCATGGCTTGCGGTCATCAGCCTTGCGGTGTACGTGGCCTGTTTTGCCATCGGGCTGGGACCGGTCTTCTGGCTGCTGATTTCTGAAATCTATCCTCTCAAAATTCGCGGCCGCGCGATGGGCGTTGCCACCATGATGAACTGGGGCTCCAATCTAATCGTCGCGCTCACATTTCTCAGCTTGCTGCATTCTCTTGGCCGCCCCGCAACTTTCTGGCTCTATGCCGTCATCGGCATCCTCGCCTGGTTCTTTGTCTATCGCCTGGTACCGGAAACGAAAGGTCGCACGCTGGAACAGATTGACGCGGAATGGCACCAGGTCGGCAAGACACATAAATAGCTACGGCTTCTTTGCCTCGATGGCATCAAGCTTGTCCGTCGCTGCGTCAATGGCGCGGCTCCAGTCCACCAGCACATTTCCCACTACTGGAGATTGCTGGTCGGCAAGCTGCCAATTATGTTGGTCCATCGCCTCGCGCACCGCGGCCAGAGTTTTCACGCCGTACCCGGTGTACGCGCCGGGAGCATAGATCTGGTTTTTATACCAGCTCCGGCCCGGCAGGCCCGCCTGTAGCAGGGTTGCGCGCTCTGTCAGCATCAACAGATGATTCACTTCGGCGACCTGCGTCCCATCCAGCAGGGCATCGTCCTTTCCGAGTTGATCGAACGCAGTCTGATATTTCTGCGCGCTGATCGTCAAGTCGGCAGCGCCATTTTCCAGCGGTGCAAAATTCATATACGGCGGCACCGGTTCTTCTTTTGGCGGGTACGACGGCGTCTGCGGATCGGAACTCGCAGCGAAGACGCCCTCTTGAATCTGTCGATTGGTCTCCGTAATGTCCTGCTGCGTCTTCGTCATCTGCTTTTTCAATTGGTCCACATACTGGTGCATCGTGTCCGCTACGTCCGTGAACTCATACGGCAGCACCTCCGCGTCCGCCATGCGCATCACGGCAGTTCCAGCCACTTGCGCCAACGCGCGACCGTACACAAACTTTGTGTCGGAGAAATGCGTATACCAATAAAAGTCGTCGTATTCGGAGTGATACACGCCCCCCTTCGTTTCGCCGTCGAAGCTCAGATCGACGGATGGAATTCCAAGATAGTCCAAAAACGGCGAGTAGTCGGAGCCATCCCCCAGCGCTCCGATGCGCAGGTCGCGTCGGCTGCGCAACTCAGTTCGCTCCGCTTCCGTCGTTGCCTTGCCAATCTGCTGCAACCGCGCACGCTCCAGCACGGAGTATTTTGTCTCCGGGTCCGGCACCTCCGCAGCCACCGTATTTAGAAAGTGTTCGACCGAGTGCGAGCCTTCCATCTGCAGAAAGCCTCGGTCGGTGTTGTCGGAGTTAACATAGAACACCGCGTGATCGCTCAACTCTTTCGCGTGCGTCTCCACCCACTCCGTCGAACCCAGCAGCCCAGGTTCTTCGCCGTCCCATGCACAATAAACGATGGTCCGCCGCGGCTTCCATCCTTGCTTCGCCAGTTCGCCTAACGCGCGCGCCTCTTCCATTTCCGCAACCATGCCGGAGATTGGGTCTTCCGCGCCGTTCACCCACGCGTCCTGATGATTGCCGCGGATGATCCATTGGTCAGGCTCCGTCGCGCCGGTCATTCGCGCGATGACGTCATAGATCGGCTTTGTGTCCCAGTTGGAATACACGCGCAAATGCACCTTCGCCTGGCCGGGGCCGACGTGGTACGCAATCGGCAATCCTCCTCGCCACGTGCGCGGAACCATCTGGCCGCCTAAAGCCTGTAACAGCGGCTGCGCATCTCCGTAGGAAATCGGCAGCGTCGGTATTTTTGTAATTTCCGGAGAATCCTTCAACGCGATGCGCTTGGCATCTTTCGTCGCGCCTACTCCCGGAGTAAGAGGATCGCCAGGATAGTAGGTATCCGCAACCGAGCCGCGCTGTACGCCCTCTGTAGGCCGCGCCGGCCCATGCGGGAAGGTCGTGTCTTCCCCGTACCCATCCTGCTGCGGATCGGAATAGATGATGCAGCCCACCGCTCCGTGTTCGGCGGCTACTTTGGGCTTGATGCCGCGCCATGCGTGGCCATAGCGTGCAATCACAATCGCGCCCTTCACGGAAACACCCATTCGATCCAGCGTTTCGTAGTCTTCCCGCGTGCCGTAGTTCACATACACCAGCGGCGCGGTCACGTCGCCATCCGCCGAGTAGGCATTGTAAGGCGGCAGCGCCTCGGCCTGCTGGTTCGATGTTGGATCCACCGCGACCGTCGGCTCTGCCAGCTTCGCCGTAAACTGCGTCGGTTCCACTAACTCCAGCTTGCGTTCTTTCGGAGTTGGGAACAATACATAAAATGTCTCGATCGAAGTATCGAAGCCCCACGAGCGAAACTTGTCCGCGATCCATTCCGCGTTGTCTTTGTCGTATGGGGAGCCCACGTTGTGCGGATGCGCGGAGAGCCGCTGCATATAGCTGCGCAAATTGTCCGGCGATGGAATCGCACGAAATTGCCGCTCCCACTGCACTTCTTTCGCCGACGCATCGTGCGAATAACCCTGCAACAACTCTGTTGCAGGTTGCTGTGCCTGCATCACAACCGCGGACAAAACTACTGCGAACAGCCATCGCGACGAAATCATCTTGGGTCTCCACATGTCACAATTTGTTTGGACGAAACTGGTTTCTTCATCAGCACGTTGCAACGCACATCGCCGCAGCCCACATTTCCAATCCCACATCCGCAAAATCTTTGCTGGTGGCCCGGTCTTGAGCTGTTTTATTTCTTCTCGTACTTTAATCTTTCGGTGTCCGGAAATGAACATCGTTTTGCAATACTGTTACAGTGGCCGCTCGGCTCGTATTTCCAGCAGCTCCTAAATCATTGAAACCGCGAATCAAAAAGGGAGATCCTCCGGCGCTCTCTCAAGGAACAAAATTGATGGGCACGAGTTGGAATCCGAGTTCTCCGGCTTGTGCGTGAAGCCTGGCTGATTTCTGGTTTCTCCTGCGTTCCTCCTGTTTTTGAAAGATGGCAGTGTCGCACGGCTGTTGGGTGGTAACCATGCGATAGATAATCCGGGCAAGCGTATGGGCGGTAGCGGTCATCGCCTTCGGAGTACCCATTCGGGCTTTCATGCGGCGGTTCATTCCTCCAGGGAGTCCTGCGCGCGCGGCGCTTGCTTCCTTGCGGCGGTTTTCACCATCTGGAACTCTGGAGAAGAAGCCGCTGCATCATCTGCTTTACCTGCAGGTCGACCTCTTGAATCGGCTCTACCTGATTGTTCAGACCTTCGGTCCGGTATCCCACTGCCGGAGGGTCCTTGCTTCTGAATCTTCTGTTTTCACGAGGAGTCAATCTCAGGGATCGTACGAAGGCCATTTAGGCGGGATCGGGTTTTCGATGTGAGATTTACTGCCGACTCATGGTTGGGGGCAACACAGCCATGACGGCGTTGACGCCTGAAATTACAGCAAACAGGATGCGCGATAGTTGTGAATTACAACCATGGGAACGCAATG
>JAJZDO010000873.1 GCA_021805955.1 Acidobacteriota bacterium | reverse complement strand
AGTTCGACGCGGAAGTGTCCATCCAACGGCAAGACCCCAGGCTGAATCTGAATACTGGATGGCATGGGCATCACAGGCGGAAGATCGACTGTGGTTGCCTGCCGGGAACTTTGTGCAAACGCCGAGATCAGCGTTGCGCTACAAATCACAAAAGCAAGCAAAGTGCGAAGATGGCGGGGCATTTCTGGCTCCTGAAACACGGTCCCCAAACTGTGCAGCCGTGCGCACAGATGGCCGTGTGAACTCAGCCTGTATCTTAACGTGATTTGCCCGCGTCAGCCGTTCTGGCGCTCTGGCGCTCCCATGGACTTGCTGCCGATGCGGTTCCAGATGAAACATGGAGCGCTCACAGGAGATGAAGGAAGCGCGCGTGAGCGTTTTCGCTCCCAGTGCTCCCGTCGCAACACTTTCAGTATGGCTTTTCCTACCTGTAAAGCCACACAAACTACTGCCTGCCTGCATCGACAATGAGCAAGAATGCTCTAGAATCGGTGTGCTGCGCTGAACGGGCGCGGGGCGCACGTGAAACGATTCAGGAGGATGAGGATGCAGGCAGGAACAGGACGTTTGGCTGTGGCCGGGGTGATGGCTCTGGCAGGCATGATGGCAGTGGCGCAGTCGGGAATGGGTCACGCAGCAAAGAGCGCGGCGCAGGATGGCAAACTGCATGTCTACTTCATGGACGTGGAGGGTGGGCAATCGACGCTGTTTGTAACGCCGACGGGCACGAGTCTTCTGGTGGATACCGGATGGGCAGATCACGATGGACGCGATGCGGATCGCATTGTGGCTGCGGCTCACAAAGCTGGACTGAAACGGATCGACGCCGTGCTGATTACCCACTTTCACGACGATCACGTAGGTGGTGTGCCGCAGTTGCTGGCGCGGATTCCAGTGGGCGAGTTTCTGGACCATGGGCCGTATCGTGAGCTGACGAAAGACGTAGCGGGAAACTATGCTGCATACCTGAAAGCGCTGGATGAGCACCATGTGAAGCGCGTGGTGATGCAGCCAGGCGAAAAGCTTCCGCTGACGGGGTTGGTTGCAACTGCGGTGACGGCGGACTGGAAGGTGATTGACCATCCGCTGCCCGGCGCCGGCGAGCAGAATCCGTATTGCGCGAATCTACCGAAGTATCCGCATGACGAGACGGAGAATTCACGATCGCTGGGAACGGTGATTCAGTTTGGGCAGGTGCGAATCGTGGACCTGGGCGACCTGACGAGCGACAAGGAAGTGGAGCTGATGTGTCCGGTGAACAAGCTGGGGACAGCGCAGATTCTTGTGGTGAGCCATCACGGCTGGTATCCAAGCTCCAGTCCGGCTCTGGTGGATGCGCTGCATCCGCGGATTGCGATTATGGACAATGGTGCGCTGAAGGGAGGCTCTCCGGCAACGTTCAAGACGCTCAAGTCTGCGCCCGGACTGGAGAACTGGTGGCAGTTGCACTACTCGATGGAGGGCGGAGCAACGTGGAATGCTCCGGATGCGTACATCGCAAATCTGGACCGAACGAAAGATCCTCAAGCCAAGGACTCTGGATATGGACTGGAGCTGACCGTATCTCGCAGTGGTAGCTTTACGGTGACGAACGAACGGACCGGCGTGACCAAACAGTATGCGGCAAAATGAAGCCGTGACGAAAATTATAAGAAAAGTGCGGCGTTTCCAACGCCGCACTTTTCTTATGGGTTCAAATTTGTGAGACAGTTCAGGCTGCGCCGAGGGCTGAGCGAACAGGCAGAAGCAAGCCTGCAAGCTGGGAGCGACCGCGACTCATGCGGGACTTGACCGTGCCGGACGGAATGCGCAAACGGGTGGAGATGTCTTCGTTCTCAAGATCGTCGAGCAGGCGCATGTGGACGACAGCGCGCATCTCAGGGGCGACATGGCGGATGGAGCGGGATACAATCTGGCGAAGTTCAGCGCGCGCAGCAGACTGCTCCGGAGTCGGCTGGGAATCAGCAATAAGCTGGAGCAGGGAAGGTTCGTCCTCATGAAGGGGAGCATCAAGCGAAACGGTGGAACGCTGTCTTGCAGATCGACGCCATGTATCGACACAAAGATTGCGCGTGAGAGTGGCAATCCACGCCTTCAGCTCACCGCGTGCCGGGTCATAGTCTGGCAACCGCTGCCAGATGCGCAGCAGAACTTCCTGGACAAGGTCATCCGTATCTTCAGGCGAGCCAGTGTACTGGGCGCAAATGGAGTAGACAAGTCCGCGAGAACCGCGCAGAAGCTCGGACCATGCGGAGTTGTCGCCGCGACGGCAGGCTTCGATGAGTTTGAGTGGGGAAGGTTGCATCGGGCTTCTCCTTGCGATTGACAAGATATCGATTTGACTTCACCGCGCATTCACACCAGAAACCACTTAACGCCAGCGCGAAGTGGGAGTGGAAACAAAAATGGGGAAGACCAGGCACATGAGACTCGCATGTCGGATGTGCGTATGAAAACGAACGACCATAAATCTGGACTTCCCGCTCGGGAGAGAACTGCGATCCCGATAGATTCAGTGGAGCATCTGCAACGAGAGCGCGCAGTCACGAAGCGTCACGAATTGTAACGAAGTGTAAAGCGAGTAATCGATCTGTGTTACAAAGTGTTACGGCATGAGAGCGTAGCGCGGCGTAGAAATGAAAGGTGATGGCCGCAGATAACATGGAACCAATTCTGCTGATCGATGACGACACGGAGTTGTCGGGGATGCTCGAGGATTACCTGAGCCGACATGGGTTCATGGTGAAGACCGAGCACCGCGGCGAGGTGGGCCTGGAACGCGCGCTGCGAGAGCCGTTTGCGCTGGTGCTGCTGGATGTGATGCTGCCAGGAATGGATGGCTTTGAGGTACTGCGGCGGTTACGATCTCGGTCGCCGGTGAGCGTGTTGTTGCTGACGGCACGCGGTGAAGATGTGGACCGGATTGTTGGCCTGGAGATCGGAGCAGATGACTATCTGCCGAAGCCATTTAATCCCCGTGAGCTGCTGGCGCGTGTGCGGGCGATACTGAGGCGTAGTGCGGGGCGGCAATCGGCAGAGACAGGCGCGACGTATCTGGAAGCAGCAGGAATTGCGATGGATACCGGAGCGCGGACGGCAAGTTGCAAGGGCGTGAGTCTGGATTTGACGGATGTTGAGTTTGAACTGCTGCGCGCGTTAGTGAGGGCTCCAGGACAGGTGCTGACGCGAGAGATGCTGACGGAGTCCGTTCTGGAGCGCAAATTTCATCCGTTTGATCGCAGCCTGGATATGCATGTAAGCCGCTTACGACGGAAGCTGGAAGACGCAGCGGGTGAAGGCGAGTTGATCAAGACGATTCGCGCTACCGGCTATCAGCTTGCCATGCCGACAGCAGGCGCGCGGCGCGGAGCATAAGAAATGCGAAGCACGTTTATCAAGCTGTTCCTGGCCTTCTGGACGATCGAAGCACTGATCTTCATTTCGACGCTGTTTTTTCTCATGAATCAGTTTCGGACAACGGAGGCGGTGTATACCTCTGCATTTGCGCAGATGGAGTCGAATGCGCGGCTTTCGATTCGAGCCTATGAAACTGGCGGCTGCGGGGCGTTGAAAGCAGTGCCGAGTATCTTTCCCATTGACCAGCCAGCGCCAGGCGACCAGCCAGCGCTACTCTTCGATCCGCAGAATCATCTCCTGTGCCAGTCGATCGACACAGCCCCCTACGTGCGGCGCGTCGCTGAGGTACGCAAGTATGGCTACATGGTTCATGGACAGGGTTCAGCGAGCTATATGCAAGGCGTGCTGGCGGATGATGCTGCTGGACGCCACTACGTATATATCCTGCGCGGCAGTTATCCGCGACAAATTTACATTCCCTATCGTGAGATGCTGCCACGGCTGGCGATCAGCCTGATTGTTTCGCTGATAGTGACCTTTGTGATCACGCTGATGATGACGCGACCGATCGGCCTGCTAAGAGCGGCGGCCCGAGAGCTGGCTCAGGGGAATCTGCGAGCGCGCGTGGAGTGGCCAGGACGTGGCATCCCAGGTCGTGGGAAAGAATGCGTGGAAAAAGACGAGTTGCGTGGACTGGTGTGGGACTTCAACGAGATGGCCGAGCGGCTGGAGCAACTGGTGGATGCGCAGAAGCTACTGCTGCGGGATGTCTCTCACGAATTGCGGTCTCCGCTGGCCCGGCTGAGCGTGGCGCTGGAGTTGGCGCGCGAGGAAGCCGACGTAGCGGCAGCCAAGCTGGACGGCGAACAGAACATGCACGCCTGTGCGCTGCTGATGGATCAATTGGATCGGATTGGACGCGAGACCGGGCGACTGAATGATCTGATTGGTCAGTTGCTGAGCCTTTCTTCGCTGGAGTCAGCGCGGAAGCTTCCGGAGACGGAGACTGTTTCGCTGCATGAGGTGGTGACTGGACTGTTGTCCGATATGGAGTATGAG
>JAJZDO010000066.1 GCA_021805955.1 Acidobacteriota bacterium | reverse complement strand
TAGGTAGCCATCAGAGCCGCTGGAGTCATAATCTACCCGAGGCAATTTTTCCATTTGTACCCAAGGACTTCCCCCGTATGCGTGCGCCGATCCTGCTGAGTGTGCCCATCGTCCTCCTGTCGTTCTCCTCCGCAGCATGGGCAAAACATGCTTGCATCGCCCCCGACCAGGCACTGCAGCATGTTCACAAGAATGTCTGTGTCGAAGCCCACGTATACCGTGTGGTGGACGCCTCGGATGGAACCCATTTTCTGGATGTGTGCAGCCCTCAGACTTCCGACGCCGATTGCCATTTCTTCCTTCTCAGCTCCGACGAGGACAAAAAATCCACTGGGAGCCTGCAAAGCCTGGTTGGCCAAACCATCCAGATTCGCGGAACGATCCACACCATTCAGGGGCGCGCCGATATGGTGTACAGCAATAAACAGCAGCTACATGGCGGCAAAGAAAAATTTCATCCGAATCCGCAGTTGGTCACGGGATTCTCCGCGGAAACTGGCGGTCAGGCCTTCAGCGCAAACAATGGGATCATGGGTCAGCGCGGCGTCCACTTCCATCATTGAGGGAAGTCCGAGCGGTTCCTGAGACGCTGTACCATTCTGATGTGTCGTTCTGAAGCTGCTCGGCGATGCCGAGGCGAAGTGGAGAAAAAGGAACGGCGAGTCAGTTTCCTGGTAACCGACCCACGTCAAGCCCCGCGCAGAACCGCTTGTAAGACAGGACTTCGCAGTCCAACTTTGCTTCTAGTGCGATATCGCGTAAACGCGCCAGTTGCTTCTTGTCCTCCGTGACGAACCGACTGCAAAATGGTAGGTATGCCGACATCATTTGATCGTTGCGTCCTGCGAGTTTCCTATGCACCTTTAGCGCAAGTGAAACGTCATACCACGGGCCGCAAAGCCCATAACAGAGGGCCCGAAAGGGTGGGCACACGTTCAAGAATGCCTCGATCTCGCCGTCGGCCAGAGTTGTTCCCGTCACGTGGCGGTAGAGTCCCCGTCCTATACCCCAGACCAGATTGGGGGTCGCCAATGTGGCTATCTCGATGGCCTGCCTATAGCTTCTTGGCCGCTTTTTCGGATTCTTGGCTATAACTGGAGCAAGTTTTATGCGCAACTGTGCCCAATAATCCATGAATTCCTGTTCTGTTTGCCGTTGCTCAATCATTTGCTGTACGCATAGCTCTTCGGGAAAGTCCCGGCGGATGATTCCCTGCTCATAAACCCTTGCTCTGATATCAACGTGTCGCCAATCGAATCGAACTGAATCCCGAGCGTGAGCGGATACAAGCAACTTGACGATCTCGTGTGGCGGCCAGATGCACCTGCCAGACACGAGAAGCCGCTGGCAACAGTCAATCAGCAATTCTCTGATTTCCGGGTTTGTCGTTGCGATAAGTTCGTCTACACTCATTGCGGGAAGACAAACATCAAAACCGCAATTCAAAGCCTTGATGTAGGGCTCGGTACGTAAGCGGCCTTTTGCGAGAGCATTTAGCGCGCTTGTATCGAATGCAATCGTAGGCAGAGGCATCCTTCATATTTTATTGCCAAAAGATGCCATGAGTCGGCAATGATCATCCCCAATCTGCACTTCGACACACCTGAATTTGACGAACTATCAGCATAATAGCGGCTCTGATGGCTACCTAGCTTTGCCGTCCTCACCACAACGGCCCCGCCTGCCGTCGCAACTCTTTCAGAGGATAGAGCGTGCCTCGCCACAGCACTCCGCCGCGCCATAAAACCAGAATCATCGAGCGCAGCAGTGTTCCTACAAACAACAATGTCGCGATGGGAAACAGCGCAAGATAGGCGGGCGAAATGTTGGTCAGCCGCCAATAGCGCAGGTTGATCAGCACCAGCGCGACCAGTGTCGCAACCCCGGCCCATCGCGTCGGCCCAGGAATCAACACAGCGACAAACGGCGTCAGGCAAAGAAGAAACATCCCCGCACACGCGGCCAGCAGCAGCGAGGTACGAAAACGAAACGTGGAATAAAGATTTTTCGTAAGGTTGTTCAAAATCCCCCACGCGCTTTCGGCCCACCGGATTCGCACCAGGTCTTTGCCAAAGGCAACCCGCTGCGCATAGCCCTCCCGCTTCACTCGAAACCCTAGGCGCATATCCTCCAACACCTCCATGCGCAGCTCCGTGTATCCTCCCAGCGCCTCATACACAGGGCGGCGAATCAAATTGAACGCGCCCACGCCAATATAGTCGTTTCGCGCCTTTGGGTCGGCAATCTTCCATGCCCGGCCAGCCCACACGGAGACACTTTGAAAGAACCCAATCAGCATCTTCTCGGCAACGCCGTGGAGAATCAGCGTCGGATACAGCACCATGTGGTCGCCGCAGCTGCGCATTGCATACTCTACGGCGAGCCGAATCGCAGCAGGATCGAAGACGACATCCGCATCGGTAAACAGCAGCCAGTCGGAGGTCGTCCCCGTCGCCGCGAGGGCCATGGCGTGCGGTTTGCCCAGCCAACCCTCGGGCAGCTCCTTGACATGCAGCACGCGCAGGCGGCTCTGCGATTCCGATGCGGAGGCAAGCGCATCCATCAACCTGCCCGTTGCATCCACTGAGCGATCATCGACGGCGACGATCCGCAGATTGGGATAGTCGCTGGCCAGCAAGCTGCGCAGTGAATGCTCAATCGCCGCGCCCTCGTCCTTCGCCGGAACAATGACGGTGACGGATGGCCACGCTGCCGAGCTGTCACGCGCGTCGTCAGTCCGCTTCAAAAGGTTCGGAACCCGCGGAAGCATCCACAATGCAGGGATCACGCGAGAAAGCCACGCAGCCGCGATCAGCCATGCAAAGCATGCGAAGAGAAATCGGCCATGAAGAAACAATGAATGGTACCAAGGCATGTCTCTCTAGTATGCCGATTCTCAGGCTGCCTGGTTGCCTGTTTCCATCGAATTCGGCAAATCACTTCAAGCAGCGACCGTGTCCAGATTGGGCGCATAGCGCGCGCCGGCAAAAATCAGGACGGCGGAAAGGACCAATGTCACCAGCGTAATGGCCAGTCCTTCGCGCAGCGAGGAATGGTCGGAGATCCATCCGATAATGCGGGGCGAAGGCGCATCGCCCAGTGCATGGATCATGAATAGCTCGATGGCGATGGCGGTCGAGCGGATGGGCGCATCGACCGCATTCACAATGGCGGCATTCAATGGCCCGGTGTTCAGAAACAGCAGAAACTCCGCTACCGCCAGGCACGGCACCATCGCGGCCCGCGGCCCATAAAACATGAGGAGTGCAAACGGCGCTGTCAGCAGAACGCTCCACGCGGAGAGCAGATAGAGGGCGGCCTTGTTGCGCCGCAGCCACCGTTGCGCCAGCCATCCGCCAAACCAGGTTCCGGCAATGCCGTCCACGACCGTAATGGCTCCCAGAATCTGACTGGCGCTGGCCAGCGAATGGTGCCCGTAGCGATAAAGAAACGTAGGCATCCAGACGGAAATGCCTCCCATCGTGAAGACCATCATGGCCATGCCGAGTGTTGCCGTCCAGTAGGCCGGGTTGCGTACGAGACCAGCGAGCGTAGCGCGGTCCGGCTTGGTCGCGAGCGGCTCGGTGGCGCCGCGCGCAGGCTCACGCAGAAAAATCCAGACCAGAACAACAACCAGCAAACCGGGAACCGCAGCCACATAAAATGGCGCACGCCATCCGTAGGCCTGCCCCAGCGTTCCGCCCAGGATGTAACCCAACGCAGCGCCAATTGGCAAAGAGAGATAAAAAATTGTCAGGATGCGATTGCGCTGCGCTGGCGGCCAATAGTCCGACAGCAGCGCGGGAGCGAAAATACAGAAGCTCGCCTCCCCGATCCCCACCAGCGCGTGGCGCAGATAGAGTTCGCCAAAGGTATGAACGAACGCCGTGAGCAACGTCAGCAAACTCCACAGCAGTGCTCCAGCAATGATGAGCGGCTTGCGTGGAAAGCGATCGCCCAGCCATCCAGTCAGCGGAGCGGCCAGCATGTAGGTAATGAAGAACGCGAAGGTCAGCGCGCCGACTCGTTCATCGTCCACATGAAATGCCCGCTGGATCAGCGGCTGCGCCCCCGCCAGCACATAGCGGTCCGTGTAGTTCAGCAGATTCAGGGCGGTCAGCAGCGCCAGCGCGATCCAGGCAGCCGATGCTGGCAGTGGACCCGGCGTGTGCGCTGTCTTGGCTGGCATGAGCCGCCAGCATATCAGGGCCGGGGCCGCTACGGATTGGCTATTTCCGTTTTGTTTGCATTTTTGGAAGTGGCCAGCGTGCTTCCACGATAGTCGAGATACCGCCGCGCGGACGGAACTCTCCGCGCACCGTTGCCCAGACGGGATTGCATGCCCGGACGACATCTTTCAATACCTGGTTGACGACGTTCTCCTGAAAGATTCCCAGATTGCGTGGAAGCACGCTGGCCACTT
>JAJZDO010000446.1 GCA_021805955.1 Acidobacteriota bacterium | reverse complement strand
AAAATGGATGTCGTAGGTTTCATCGAAGAATTTGTTGGCCGTTTCGTTCAGCACGCTGCGGATGGCGCCGGTTTCCGTGTTTGCAAAAAACAATTCCAGATGGCTATGATCGCGGCGCAGCACCTCGATCCACACATGGTGGCTATCGAGCCAGCCGAAACGCGGGATGTAATCGTTGTGTTCGCTGACAGGCACATGCAGCCAAAGCGTATCGCCGCCGTTTGCGCCGACAACGCCGACGCGAGCTCCTGGGTTGGGATCGCCCGGCTGGGGATACCGTTGCGAATCAACGGTGCTGTGCGTGGGAATCCAATCCGTGATGGGATAGGCGGGCACAGTGGCCTCATCCATTTGCAGGTAGGCAATGTGCTTCGAGTCCGGCGACCAGAAATAATTGCTGCGGACGTCGAGCTCTTCCTCATACACCCAATCCACTTCGCCATTCAGCAGGGTTGGCTCTGTGGTGTTGGTCAGGGCGTCGTCGTAGCGATTCTGTAGCGATAGCACATGCAGGTTATGGTTGCGGATGAAGGAAACAGAATTGCCATCGGGAGAAAACTTGGGATCGTCGCCGCTGCCGACCCCGGTGTTGGCGGCCTGGACCGCGGTATCGGTCTTCAGGTCGTATATCCACAGGGTACCGGTGTTGTCGAAGAGAAGATGCTTCGAGTCCGGCGACCACAGATAGCTGGAAACGCCATAGCGGGCGCGATGGTCGTGGTCGCGCTCGTCGTTCTTTACCCCATAGATGGCTGCCAGACGCGTTTCTGGCACCAGCACCGAAGCCGCGCCTGTGGCGGCGTTCACCCTGATCACGTCGTCCGGTTGGCCGTGCTGCGAGTCGCTGGATAGATATGTGACGCTGTCGTTGTCCGGACTCCATAGATAATCGCGTGGTGGGCGTCCAGTGGGGCCGCTGGCTCGCCAGATGTCGGCTACGGTCCACGCTTTGCCTGCGCTCTGGGGCGTCGTTTGGGCCACGGAACTCAGGACCGCAAAAAGCAGGCTCGCCAACAGAAGCGATCTTCGCATGGTCGTGAAAACTCCCGAATACATTGTAACGATCATGGCAATTTCTGGCTCCCAGCGTCCAGGCTGCAGCGTTCACCATAAACGCAGCGACGCCCTGAACGCGATCGAGTTTTTACCACCAGTCTTCATCGCCAAGGCAGCGTCGTTTGGGGCGTCCGTGCTAGACTTCGTTTTTGGCATCCTTGTATGCGTGATGAGCTGGAAAAACTCGTGCACCTGCAGGAACTGGAGCAGCAAATCCAGGTGCTAGGCGTGCAAATTATGCAACATCGCGGGCGAGTTGAGGTGCGCGAGGCTGCACTCTACGACACGAGTCGCCTGCTGGAACAGAATGCGACGGCGCTGGACAAAGAGGCTTCCTTGCGCCGCAAACTGGAGCTGGATGCGGAAGATATGCGCATGAAGAGCGCCCGCTATCGCGCCCAGATGGACGATGCCAAGAGCGATGGCCAGGTAAAAGCGCTGGAGCATCAGCTGAAATTCTGCAAAAAAGAAATTGATCGCATTGACGAGCTGGAATTTGCCAGCCTGATGGAAACCGAAGCCTTGGAAGTGAAGCAGCGGCTGC
Organism: Acidobacteriota bacterium; assembly: GCA_021805955.1. The sequence continues at coordinate 2,852 of JAJZDO010000446.1, read as the reverse complement.
TGCATGAAACCCGCGCCAACCAAATGTACGCGTTGGAGAATGAGAAGGCCGCGTCGCAGCTCGGGCGCGACCGCGACAAGGCGAAGCTGGCGGAACTGGAGCGTGAACGCGATGCCGCCCGCCAGTCGGCGGACCCGCAGTTGCTGGCCGAATACAATCGCATGGCGGTTGCCCACAAGATGCCGATTGCGACGGTCGAGCAGCAGCGTTGTTCCGCCTGTCAGATGATGATTCGGCCGCAGCGGTGGAATGAGATTCGCCAGGGCGCCGTACATTTCTGCGAATCATGCGGACGATTTCTCTACTTTAATCCTGCGATTGATTTGAGCGATGCCATCCATCTTCCGACTGTTGCGAAAAAACCGGCAGGCCTGGCCAAGGATGCGACCCACCCTAAGCCCACCGGCTCCGACCGCCCCGCGCGAGAGGATTAACGGCTGATCCGTATGCAGCGAATTGCCGTGGACATGGATGAGGTGATGGCGGATACGCTGGGCGAGTTACTGGCCCGCTACAGCCGCGAACAACATACCTCGCTGACCAAACAGGACATTCAAGGCAAATGGCTTTGGCAGGTGCTTCCGCCGGAAGGGCAGGAGCTGATCGACTCCTATTTGTTGAGCGACGGTTTTTTTGAGAACATTCCCGTTATCGAGGGCAGCCAGGAAGTATTGTTGCGGCTGAGTCGCCGTTACCAGATTTTTATTGCGACTGCGGCCATGGCATTTCCAAACTCGTTTGGCTCAAAGTATCGCTGGTTGCGCCGCCACTACGATTTTCTCTCGCCGCAGAACTTCGTCTTCTGCGGCGATAAAAGCATTCTGCACGCGGATTTTCTGATCGACGATATGCCGCGCAACCTGGCTTCCTTCCAGGGCGAAGGTATTCTTTTCACCGCGCCTCACAATATGCACACGTCCGGCTATCGCCGCGTGAACAATTGGCAAGACGTCGATGCGATGTTCCTCGGCTGATGAGCTGCGACGGCTGGAAGTTGACTGATTGCTCGGGGATGTTTTTTCTGTAACCACCCGCGAGTGAAAATGATTCGACGGGAAGGCGTGCCCTGGAGACAGCCTTCCCGCCGTCGGAACCGGTCAAACTACCATTGCACTCCGGGATAGAGGCTGGGCAGGCGATAGGATCGGTAGAGCGGGGTCGCGGTCGATTGCAATTCCCAGACGGTTGATGCCTGGCTGTTTTGGGTTACTTCGAACACGGCAGAGTTGAAGTTGATGTCGCACAGGTCATAGTGCACATTGCCATTCGGCAGCACCTCCGCGTTTCCGCCGAAGGCATTGTACATGCTGGCAGGTACGATCTGATGGAAGCTGAACGTTGCGGTCTTCGTCGATTCGTTGACTTGCATGATCGGTACAGTGCTATAAAGACAGGCGGGCGCACTGCCGACGCCGCAGGTCACTCCTGGGGCGAACACTCTGTCGTCGCCGTTGTCCATCATCGTCAGGTCGAAGATCCCGGCGTTGCCTTTGCCGACGAAACTCGGTCCGTGCTGCGCATAAAACCAATCTGCAGGATTGGTATCCGCTTGACCGTTATTCATCAGCGTAAAATCTCCCTGGTATCCGAGTTTCCAAAGAATGCTGCCGTCGCCGGAACCGTTGGCATAGTTCACCTTGACGAGCCAATTCTGGTGACGGATGGAGACGATGAAATTTCCGTCGTCAGAGGAATAGATGATGGCGTTGGAGTGGGTCCAATCTGGAAACTGCATTGGATGACGATTCACGTCGAGGTGATCGAACTCATTCCATACCCATACAGGATTCCAATTGGCGTCTAGATCGACAACGACATCCCCCAGGACCTGTGTTGGGGTTGTCTGGCCGGTCAACACCACACTCTTTAGGGTATTGGCCATCACCAAGATATGACCGTTGGGTAGCGGAGTGAGATCATGGTGCATCGTGGCCAGAACCAACCCTGCAAAACCGTTGGAGGCAAGCGCAGTGTTCACCTGAGCAATTGACATCTGACGAACTGTATTGCCGGCCAGGTTGATTTCGCGGATCATACAAGGCAGCGATGCAAAGTTCGGGTTCGTCAAAGGTGCGCTGGAATCTGCGCAGAATTCGACCAGAATGTCGCCATTCGGAAGCATCTTCGCACCGTTGATCCCGGAATACGGCACTTGATCCTCAAACGGGTAAGTCCAGATGACGTTTCCGTTGAGATCGGTTGCATATAGACCCTGTGCGGGTCCTGCTACTCCAGTGATCATTTCAATACCAGATTGTGGTGTCATGCCAGCAGGAATCGTCACGGAGAGCTGTGGCTGCTTCTGTCCAGTAAATTGCGGACCTCCCATTAGCGGCACAGCTCCGGTGGTGAAGGTGTGGTCGACATCGGTAGCTGTGACGCCGTTGGCCAGAGTGACAGCTGCCTGCAGGTGATAAGCCGTGCTACCCAACATGCCGGCGACTTCAATGCTGACCGGACCGCCGCCGCTGGGAGTGGCAACGGACCAGGTCTGCTTGCCGTAGCTGATGGTGGGACCAAAGTTGACGGTGACATTGCCGGCGAATGGAGGCGTGATCGTATAGAGCGCGACCTGCGGGTTCGCCGTGGCCGTTACGGTGCCGGCGGTCATTACTGCCGAACTTCCTGTCAGCGTGACCAGACCGGGAGCCTGGGGCAAAGGTACATTGGCCAGGCCTAGATTCAAGGTTGCGGTTTGCGATCCGGCTGTAGTCGGGGAATAGGTGACGACGATAGGGCAGCTCGACGCCGCAGCCAGGGTGGTTCCGCAGGACTGGCTGGCAACAACCGTAAAGCCGCCGGTGGATCCGAGCAGGGTTGGATTCAGGGTCAGCGGATTGGTTCCTGTATTG
>JAJZDO010001043.1 GCA_021805955.1 Acidobacteriota bacterium | reverse complement strand
CACAGGTGGGACAGGAACGGCGACCGGTAATGCGGCGCAGGAGTTTAGTATAGCTGACCTGAATATTGACAGCAATGATCGGCAGTGTCTCATTTTCGGCGCTTAATTCCCGATCCAGCCATATCGCCTGCGGCAGCGTCCGGGGAAATCCATCCAATATATACCCGCGTTTCGTATCCGGCTGTCGCAGCCTATCCAGAACGATCGCTTCCACCAGTTCATTCGGGATCAGGTGGCCATCATTCATCACCGCGCGCATCTCCTGGCCTAACGGGGACGCGCTCTTCTCCGAATCTTTCCGCATACCGCGCAACAGATCACCCGTAGAAATCTGCGGAACCAACCACTGGGCCATCAGAATCTTAGACTGCGTGCCTTTGCCTGCCCCCGGAGGGCCCATCAATAAAATCGGGCCGGGAGTAAACGTCTGCCCCGAAGGTGCCGCTCCTGCGGCGGCCTGAATCGCCGGGGCTACCATGACCTTCTGCCGCGAATTCGTCCACCTTTACCGGAGAAACCTTCATAGTGACGCATAATCAGATGGGCCTCCACCTTGTTGATGGTGTCCATTGCCACCCCGACCACAATCAGCAGCGACGTGCCGCCAAAGTAAAAATTCACACCGAGCCCGTTCGTCACCCAGGTGGGAAGCCGGTCGAAAAACCCCCCGACCAGCCAAAGATGGTTCAGGTGAATCCCACTGATCATGAATTGAGGAATCAGCGAAACCACGATCAGATACAAGCCGCCAACCAGCGTAAGCCGCGTCAGAATGTCGTTGACGTAATCCGCCGTACGCTTGCCCGGCCGGATGCCCGGAATAAACCCGCCGTACTTGCGCATATTGTCGGCGATATCGTCGGGACGGAAAATGATCGAAATATAGAAATAGGCGAAGAAGAGAATCGCCACGCAATAGAGAAGTTCGTACATCGGCTCGCCCACATTCAGAGCGTCGAAGATCGGACGAAAAAAGCGGCTGTCCTGGAACGAGTAGCCCGCGATATTCGCATGGGCCAGCAGCATCGGAGCCGACAGAATCGAGGCCGCGAAAATCACCGGCATCACGCCGCCGGCATTTACGCGCAGCGGTAAATGTGTGGACTGGCCGCCCATCAGGCGCCGCCCCACAATGCGTTTCGCGTACTGCACGGGAATACGCCGCTCGCTACGTTCCACAAATACGATGAATGCAACCACCGCCAGCATGATAGCCAGCAGCAACAGGACCGCCGGTATCGTGAACCCGCCCCAGGCCTGATTCTGCACTTTCCCGATCAGGTCCCCGACGCCGTTCGGGATACCCACAACAATGCCCGCAAAAATCAGCAGGCTCATTCCCTCGCCGATGCCGCGATCCGTAATCTGCTCGCCCAGCCACATGACAAAAGTCGCGCCGGCCGTCAGCGTCAGGATCGTCATCAACACAAACCCGGGACCGGGATTGGTGACATACGGAATGCTTCCCGAACCATGCACCAGCGTCAACGCAATCGCAAACGACTGCACGACCGCCAGGAACACCGTCATGTAGCGCGTCCACTGCGTAATCTTCTTGCGGCCCATGTCGCCTTCTTTTTGCAGGCGGGCCAATGGCTCGTATACCACGGTCAGCAGTTCAAAAATAATCGCTGCCGTAATGTAGGGCATAATACCCAGCGCAAATACCGTCAGGCGGCGCAGGTTGCCTCCGCTGAACATATCGATCAGACCGAGCGAGCTGCTGCTGTTTTGCGCGAAGAATTGCTCCAACAGTTTGGTGTTGACTCCAGGCGTGGGGACGTGAGCACCCAGTCGGTAAATTGCCAGGATGAATAACGTGAACAGCACCCGCTTGCGCAGGTCTGGAATTCGGAAGATATTTGCAAACTTTTCCAGCATGGTACTCCTGCCCGTCTTACTCGCCGATCAGAATCGCTTTCCCACCGGCCTTTTCGATCTTCTCCTGCGCCGACTTCGAGAACTTGTGGGCATGCACGGTCACGGCGACTGTCAACTCACCGACACCCAGCACCTTGACCAGCGCATTGCGCTTCCGTACCAGCCCCAGTGCCACCAGCTTCTCGTACGTCAACTCATCCTGAGCGAATTCCGCGATGCGCTCCAGGTTGAGCACGGTGTACTCGGTGCGAAAGATGTTCGTGAATCCGCGCTTCGGCAAACGGCGGTGCAGCGGCATTTGTCCGCCTTCAAATCCGCGCATCAGGCTCGAACCCGACCGCGACCCTTGCCCTTTATGCCCTCGGGTGGACGTCTTGCCCATGCCCGACCCCATGCCGCGGCCGATCCGCTTCTTGCCGGAGTTCGCTTTTTTCGGTGCCCGCAAATTCGATAAGTTCATCATTTCCTGTCCTCAATTCGCCCCTGGAATCCTGTCGTCCAGCAGGGATGCGGCAAACCCTAGGGGCTGCCTGATTTCTTAGCCGAGAATACGAACCAGGTGCGGAATCGCCTTGACCATGCCGCGCACCGAGGGCGTGTCCTCGCGCTCGACAACCTGCCGCAGGCGCGTGAATCCAAGCCCCTTGACCACTTTCCTGTGCTTTTCCGGGGTGCAGATGGCCGAGCGATAATACTCAATCTGGATTCTCTTGCCCGCGGCCGCGCTTTGCTTCTCTGTTGCCTGTTTGTCTGCCATTCGATTACAACTCCTCTACCGGCTTGCCGCGCAGGGCAGCCACATCCCGCTTGTCGCGCAACTGCACCATGGCCGCGAACGTGGCCCGCACCACATTGTGCGGGTTCGCCGATCCCAGGCTCTTGGTCAGCACATTTTGAATTCCCACCGAGGTCATAATCGCTCGAACCGCACCGCCCGCAATGACACCGGTACCTTCCGGCGCCGGCTTCAACAGCACCTGCCCGGAACCGAACCGTCCCAGAACCTGGTGAGGGATCGAGGTGTCCGTCATGTTCACGCGCACCAAGTGCTTCTTCGCCGCTTCAATGCCCTTGCGGATCGCCTGCGGAACTTCCTTCGCTTTTCCGGAGCCAAACCCCACCACTCCGGCAGAGGCGTCGCCCACCACGACCAGCGCCGCGAACGACATGTTCTTGCCGCCCTTGACGACCTTGGTCACGCGATTGATCGAGACTACCTGGTCCTTCAGGTTGTACTGTCCAGCTTCCAGCTTTTTCTTGAGTATTGCCATTCCGTATATATTCCTTTCAGACTGCGGACTGAAGGTACGTCCGGTCTGTCTTGACCTTTAGAAATCCAGTCCCGCTTCGCGCGCGGCATCCGCCAGCGCCTTGATGCGGCCGTGATATAGATATCCGCCCCGGTCGAAAACCACTTTCGTGATGCCTTTTTCCTTGGCCTTCTCCGCGATCAGCTTGCCGACCTCTTTGGCGGCCGCCACGTTGCCGCCCGTCTTCAGCTTGGCAGTCACGCTCGATGCGGAGGCCAGGGTCGTCCCCGTCGCATCGTCAATCAACTGCGTGTAAATCTGGTTCAACGAGCGATAGACGTTCAGTCGTGGGCGTTCTGCCGTCCCCTGCATCTTGCGGCGAATGCGCGCATGGACACGCTGACGGTTTTCATTGCGCAAATTCTGCGGAATCATAAATGTGTTTCCTTCCTAAAAGCGGAGATGCCCCGCATCCCCGTTCGGTCCTCAAAAAGATTACTTGGCGCCGGTCTTGCCAACCTTCTTCTTCAGCTTCTCGTCCGAGTAGCGGACGCCCTTATTCTTGTACGGATCGGGCTTGCGCAGAGAGCGCATGTCCGCCGCCACCTGGCCCACCTTCTGGCGATCGATTCCGCTGATCGTCAACCGGGTCTGCTTCGCGTCGATCGTCGCCGCAATGCCGGTCGGCAATGGGAATTCTATAGGATGCGAATATCCCAGCGTGAACACGACCGTGTTCTTGCCCTTCAATTCCGCACGATATCCAATGCCCACGATGTCCAGGTCCCGCGTCCATCCCTGCGTTACGCCGCGAACCGCATTGGCCACCAGCGCACGCGTCAATCCATGGATCGCAGCCTGCGATTCATCGTGGCGAACTACGTGGAGATGCCCATTTTTTTCCTCAAACTTCAGGCCGCCGGGAATCGTCTGCTCGACTTTGCCCTTCGGGCCTTCCACCACAACGGCATTGCCTTGCACCGTGTACTTGACGCCTTTGCCCAGCGCAATTGGCTGTTTTCCTATACGCGACATCTTCTGATTCTCTTTCCCTTCGGCTTGCGAGTCCCGCGCGACCTTACTTTTCCGCGCGTTCCACTGCAGCCCGGTCCGTCCTGCAATCTACTTCCCCGACTACCAAACTTCGCACAACAACTCGCCGCCCACGCCTTCGCGGCGCGCCTGACGGCCGGTCATCACGCCCTTCGGCGTCGTGATAATGCTGATTCCCAATCCACCCTGCACGCGGCGAATTTCATCGCGATGCACGTAGACGCGGCAACCCGGATGCGACACGCGCGCCAGGCCGCGAATCGCTGCC
>JAJZDO010001016.1 GCA_021805955.1 Acidobacteriota bacterium | reverse complement strand
CGTATCTGAGTGTGCTCACGTTCTGTGTCGATCATGCACGCGCATTTCTCCTCTGCTTCCTGCTGCTTTGTGTCGCTTCGCTTGGACTGATTCCCTGGCTCGGACAAGACTTTTTCCCTTCCAGCGATTCGGGCGCCATCAAGATTCACGTACGCGCGCACACCGGTCTACGCATTGAGGAGACCGCAGCGCTCTGCGACCGTGTAGACCAGACAATTCGTAGCGTGATTCCAGCCAATGAAGTCGATACGATTATCGACAACATTGGCCTTCCCTACTCAAGCTATGCGCTCACTTACACGACTTCGAGTCCAGTGGGCACAGCAGATGCGGATATCTATGTTCAGCTCAAGCCAAAACACCACTCCGCAAACGCATATATGAACGTGTTGCGCAAAAAGCTCCAGATCGAGTTTCCGGGGGTGATGTTTTACTCACTGCCGACCGACATCGTAACCCAGATCCTCAATTTTGGCCTCAGCTCGCCAATCGATGTGCAGGTGATCGGACCTAATCTGCATGCCAACCGCATCTTCACAGATCAACTACTGAGTGAGATTCGCTATGTTCCTGGAACCGTTGATGCACGCATTCAACAGCCGTTCAATGAGCCAAACCTGACTGTCAATGTCGATCGGACCCGCAGTTCACTGGTGGGTCTGAAAGAACAAGACGTGATTGCAAGTGTTCTGGTGGCCTTGAGCGGAAGTTTTCAGACGACCCCCAATTTCTATCTCGATCCGAACAATGGCGTCTCCTACAACATCGCGGTGCAGTCACCACAGTATGATCTGGAGACAATCCCTGAGTTGCAGAGCATTCCAATCACTGTCTCTTCCGGTTTACCGCCAAAACTGGCTTCCAGCGCACAGTCGCCAGCAGGCGCACCAGGCGTCACTGGATTGAGCGCGGGAGCCTCTTCAACTGCCGCGCCGGGCAGCATGGCCTCCACGCAAATTCTCGGCAACATCGCATCGATCGATCCTGGCACGGAGCTTGCCACGGAAAGTCATTATGATGTTCAGCCAGTTCTGGACATCTACACCAATGTTGAAGGGACTGACCTCGGCAGTGTTACGCGGAAAATCGAGGAGATCGTGGAGCGCAACAAAAAACTGGCGCCGCGGGGAACGCAGGTGATCCTGCGCGGGCAGAGCGAAACGATGCAGCAGTCCTACCTGGGGCTTTTGTCCGGCCTCGGCTTCTCCATTCTTCTGGTATACCTGCTTATCGTCGTCAACTTTCAGTCCTGGCTTGATCCGCTTCTGATTATCAGTGCACTGCCGGCGGCAATTGCCGGAATCATCTGGTTTCTCTTCCTCACGCACACGCACCTCAGTGTGCCCGCACTCACCGGAACGATCATGTGCATGGGTGTCGCCACTGCAAACTCGATTCTTGTGGTCAGTTTTGCTCGGGAACAACTGGATGTGCTGGTCGGCGATGCGCGCAGAGCTGCTTTGAATGCAGGCTTCGTGCGCTTCCGCCCGGTCTTGATGACAGCTCTGGCGATGATCATCGGTATGGTGCCGATGGCGCTTGGACTCGGCGATGGAGGCGAACAGAATGCGCCTCTAGGCCGAGCAGTGATTGGCGGTCTTCTGGTGGCCACCGTGGCTACCCTTCTATTTGTGCCAACGTTCTTCGCATCGCTGCATGGCTGGCTGGAGCAGCGACGGCTCCGTAACAGCCACACCAACGATCAAGGAATTACATACGAAGAGTTTCCGGAGTCTTTATGAGCAAGCATCCCCATTCATCCGCTATAAACCAAGGTGAGACACCCGCCGCGCACGGCCACACTGACCACGCGCCAGAGCGCAAGCCCATCAGCATGCGGCAGGCTCTCGTCGGGCTGTTCTGCATTCTGCTCGTGATGACGGTGCTGACGATTACGGGAATTCTGCCTCGCATCCAAGCGCGGACAACTCTTGAACAGAAGACTGTAGAGCTTGCTACGCCATCGGTCATTGCAATTCAGCCTACGCCTGGTAAACCCATTGAGGACCTGGTGCTGCCGGGCAATGTGACGGCGTACACCGATTCACCCATCTATTCGCGAACCCCCGGCTATTTGATGCACTGGTACTACGATATCGGCGCCCACGTGAAAAAGGGTGCACTGCTGGCTGTGATCGCGACACCAGAAGTCGATCAGGAACTGGCCCAGGCCGAAGCTGACCTCAAGACAGCCGAAGCCAATGCAAAAAACGCGAAGATTCAAAGCGACCGCTACAACAGCCTGATCGCAAGCCACGCCGTGTCTCAGCAAAACACCGACATTTTCACCTATCAGGCACAGTCCACCGCGGCCCAGGTGGCCTCAGCAAGAGCCAATGTGCAGCGATTGGAGGAACTCACTTCCTTCGAAAAAATCTATGCGCCGTTCAGCGGCGTGGTGACGGCTCGCAATGTGGACATCGGCCAATTGATCAATGTTGGCGCGGGCAATGAACTCTTTCACATGCAGGCCGTGGACACGCTGCGCGTCTACTCCAGCGTCCCGGAGGTCTACTCCGGTTCGGTGAAAGTTGGGGAAGAGGTCGGTCTTACTCTTCCAGAGCATCCAGGAGAGGTCTTTGAGGGCAAAGTGGTGCGCACTGCTCGGGCCGTCGATCCGGCAACGCGCACACTGCTGGTTGAGGTGGATGTGGCCAATCCCAAAGAAGCATTGCTGGCGGGAACACTGGCGCAAGCACACTTCAAAGTGGCTCCTGTGGGCAATGTCTTTGTACTGCCCGTTTCTGCGCTCATCTTCCGCAGCGCGGGCTTGCAGGTTGGTACAGTGCGCAACGGCATAGCGCATCTGGTGACGGTAACCATGGGCCAGGACGACGGTCGCACCGTGCAGATCAACACAGGCTTGAACAAGGACGATCTGGTCATTCAGGATCCGCCCGATTCGCTGGTCGATGGCGAAAAAGTACGCGTACTCACGCCGAGTGAAGTGGTTGCGGCACGAGGAGGCTTCTGATGGGGAAGTCCGCGGACAGCCGCGCGAAGATCGCTACAGTGATGGCGATGCTTGCTTTGCTGGCTGGCTGCAAGCCGGTCGGACCAAATTATCAGCGCCCAGGTTATACGCCGACTCCGCTCTACAAAGAGACAGGTGCGGCGACAGTGGTCGCACCTCCGCCTGCGCCGCAGGGTGGAACGTGGCAACCCGCCGATCCCTCCGATGGAATGCTCCGCGGCAAGTGGTGGGAGATTTTTGGCGATCCGCAACTAAATCGGCTGGAAGAGCGCATCGCCTCGAATAACCTCGCCGTTCGTCAGGAGGTGGACCTGTATCTGGCGGCGCGGGAACAGGTGCGTGTGGCACAATCGGCGTTTACTCCGCAACTCGCAGCCGGGCCGTCGTTCACCCATAATCAACTATCCCAGCATCGTCCGTTTTTCAACGGATCAGGTGGCTCCTCTTCGTTCAATGATTTGCAACTCGTAGGACAGGCAAGCTGGGAGCCGGATTTCTGGGGCCAGATTCGGCGCAGCGTGGAAGCAGCACGCGCGCAGGCCCAGGCGACCGCTGCTCAGAAGGCCAATATCGAATTGAGCCTGGAGGCTCAGATGGCCTCGTCCTATCTGCAGATGCGTGGACTGGATTTGGAACAGCAACTCCTTCAGGCAGATGTCGATGAGCTTTCCGGTCAACTGAAGTTAACGCAAGCACTTCTGACACAGGGCATCGACACGGAGGCCGACGTTGCGCTGGCGCAAACACAACTGGAAAGCACGCGCGCTCAACTGATCGACGTCGGTGTGGTGCGGGCACAGATGGAGCACATTATCGGGACCATCGCCGATTACAAGATTCCGAATTTCAGCCTTCCACCCTCACCGCTGGATCTAAAGCTGCCGAAGATTCCCCTCGGTCTTCCCTCGCAACTCCTGGAACGGCGCCCGGACATTGCCATCGCAGAGCGCGAGGCGGCGGCGGCCAACGCACAAATCGGAATTGCCATCAGCGCTTTCTATCCCTCGATTACACTCGTCGGCACAGGCGGCTTTGAGAGCACGCACGGCGGCACATGGATTCAGGGTCCAAGTTCACTCTGGGCGTTGGGAGCTTCTGCCGTGGAACTGCTGGTCGATGGCGGGCGGCGACACGCATACACGGCGCAGGCCCGGGATAACTTCGATGCAGCGGCGAACAATTACAAAGGAGTGGTCTTTCTGGCCTTCAATGAAGTGGAGGACGATCTCTCCAACCAGCGTATCCTGGAACAGGAAGATGTCGCGCAGCGAGCGGCCGTTGCTAGTGCTGAGACAGCTCTGCAGATCACGCAACAACAATATAGCGGCGGTGTAGTCAGCGAGTTGCAGGTGCTCATTGCAGAGAATGCGCTTATCCAGAATCAGCGTGCACTGGCCACGCTGGAAACTGCCGAATTTACCAATAGCGTGCAGTTGATTGCAGCGCTCGGTGGCGGCTGGGACGCGACCCAACTTCCGCACTGATT
>JAJZDO010000358.1 GCA_021805955.1 Acidobacteriota bacterium | reverse complement strand
GCCATTATATCAAAACAACAGCGACATTTATGACCTCATGTATACCCATACCGCCAAGCGGTGGATGATCGAGCCCTATTTCCAATATACCTATGTTCCCCTGGATGTGAAGATTGGCGTGGGCCGTGCTACCGCGACCAGGGGCGAAGCGGTACTGGGAAGCTATAACGTCGCGCCCGATCTGACGATGACTGGACGCGTGGAGTACATCTCCAGCACAGGCAACACCCATAACGGCGCTGTCAATTTGTTGTACGGTCCAGGCAGCCAGGCATGGTCGCTCACCGTGACTCCAACGTATCAAAAGAAAGCATTCTTCGCGCGTGCAGAGCTTTCCGTGACCCAGGCGATAAACTACACGTCTGGCGACGCATTCGGCCCGCAAAATTCAAACTCCAATCAGACACGGGGTGTGTTTGAAACAGGATTTATGTTTTAACGTTGCCGCGGCAATGGGAGAGACACAATGACCGACATCTGGATGGTACTGGGAACCATTTCGTTTTTTGCATTGGCGATTGGATATACGCTCGCGTGTGAGCGACTGAGGTAAGGGCATGCATATCGAAGACGTCGTTCTACTTGTCATCTCGGCAACGTTGCTGGTCTATCTGGTATTTGCACTGTTGCGTCCGGAGAAATTCTAGCCATGACTGAAAATGGATGGTTTCAGATCGCGTTGTTTTTTCTGCTGATCGTGTTGATTGCGCGGCCGCTCGGCATCTACATGGCAGACGTTTTTGAGCGCCGCAAGACATTTCTCGATCCTCTGCTGGTTCCAGTCGAACGGGCTCTCTATAAATTGACCGGCGTTGAAGCCGACAAAGAGATGCGCTGGACAGAATACGGAATCGCGATGCTGTTCTTCAGCGTGGTATCCATGCTGGTTCTCTATCTGATCGAACGTATCCAGCATTGGCTGCCATGGAACCCGCAGCACCTTCCCAACGTGCCCGCTGTGCTGGCGCTAAACACTGCCGCGTCGTTTACGACGAACACGAACTGGCAGTCGTATGTGCCGGAAACCACGATGACCTACCTGACCCAGATGGCTGGGCTTGCTTACCATAACTTCGCTTCGGCCGCCGTAGGCATGGCGCTCGCCATTGCGATGGTTCGAGGTATCAGCCGGCGCGAGCAGAACACGCTCGGCAACTTTTGGGTCGATGTGACGCGTGCCATCCTATGGGTGCTCCTGCCCATCTCCATTGTCTTTGCTCTGGCGCTTGTATCGCAGGGAGTGGTGCAGAACCTGCGCCCCTACGACACCGCCCACTTGCTCGAATCGCAGAAGGTTGTGAGCCAGGATGCGTCCGGCAAATCCACCACGCAAGCCATTACCACCCAGACGATCGCGCAAGGCCCAGTTGCTTCGCAGGAAGCCATCAAAATGCTGGGAACGAACGGCGGCGGTTTCTTCAACACGAACAGCGCTCATCCATTTGAGAACCCAACACCTTTTTCCAATCTATTGGAAATGCTCGCCATCTTCGCAATTTCAGCGGGTCTGACCGTCACGATGGGGCGTATGACGAATTCTCCGCGTCACGGTTGGGCTGTTTTCGCAGCCATGGCAATTTTGTTTCTTGGTGGAATCACCACCGCGTACTGGGCAGAAGCCCAGGGCAATCCCTTGATGCACGGTGTGGCGCAGCAAGCATCGGCGACACAGGCGGGCGGCAACATGGAGGGCAAGGAAGTCCGCTTCGGAATTGCCAACTCGGCGCTGTTCGCCACTGTGACCACCGACGCCAGTTGCGGCGCAGTGAACGGCATGCACGACTCATTTACGCCGTTGGGCGGAATGGTTCCGCTCGTCAATATCATGCTGGGAGAAATCATCTTCGGCGGAGTGGGAGCAGGACTGTACGGCATGTTGATCTTCGTCATTCTCTCGGTGTTTATCGCCGGACTAATGGTCGGCCGAACGCCGGAGTATCTCGGCAAGAAAATCGAAGCCTACGACGTGAAGATGGCCATGCTGTACGTGCTGGTCTTCCCGTTGCTCATCTTGGGCTTCACCGGGGTGACCGTCTTGCTGCCTCACCTCGGACTCAGCAGCCTCGCAAACGCTGGCCCGCACGGCCTCTCGGAGATCCTGTATGCCTTCACATCGGCGGCCGGCAACAACGGCTCGGCCTTTGCCGGACTCAACGCCAACACAAACTATTACAATCTCACCCTGTCGATGGTGATGCTGAGCGGCCGCTTTCTCATGATCGTGCCCATGCTGGCAGTGGCTGGCAACCTGGCCCGGAAAAAAATTGCTCCGGCATCTGCTGGAACGTTTCCCGTGACGACGCCGTTGTTCACTATTCTTTTGACCGGGGTCATTGTCATTGTCGGCGCGTTGACCTTCTTTCCCGCGCTCACGCTTGGACCAATCCTTGAGCACCTTCTGATGTACGCAGGAAAAACTTTCTAAGCAGGGCGCCATTCGGAGAAAGCGATATGTCGAAATCAAAAAGCACGCATCAACGGTCGCTCTGGGACGCGCAGATCGCCCGGCGCGCTCTGATCGATTCTTTACCCAAGCTGAACCCATTGAACATGATGAAGAATCCGGTGATGTTCGTCGTCGAAATCGGCAGTGTCATCACCACCGTACTTCTGTTCCAGCACATCGGGAAGCATGACGCGCCGATCGTTTTCGATCTTCAGATCACCCTTTGGCTATGGTTCACAGTGCTATTCGCGAATTTCGCGGAAGCAATGGCGGAAGGACGTGGCAAAGCGCAAGCAGATGCACTTCGCCGCGCCAAGTCCGAGACGATGGCGAATCGGCTGAATGACAAAGGCGTCATTGAGCAGGTGCCCAGTTCCAAACTGTGCTCCGGAAATATTGTCATTGTCTCCGCTGGCGAAATGATTCCCGGCGACGGCGAAATCATCGACGGGGTCGCATCCGTCGACGAGTCCGCCATTACGGGTGAATCCGCTCCGGTCATTCGAGAGTCCGGCGGAGATCGCTCGGCAGTCACCGGAGGCACGCGAGTATTGTCCGACCAGATCAAAATCCGCATTACTTCCAATCCCGGCGAAACCTTCATCGATAAGATGATCGCTCTGGTGGAAGGTGCGGAACGGCAGAAAACTCCGAACGAGATTGCGCTGAATATTCTTCTCGCTGGCCTCACCGTCATTTTCCTGCTGGCAGTCGTCACACTGCAACCCATTGCGATATATTCGCACTCGCCGCAAACTGTGTTTGTCCTCGTCTCCCTGCTGGTTTGCCTCATTCCGACCACCATCGGCGGACTTCTCTCCGCCATCGGTATTGCCGGCATGGACCGCCTGGTACAACACAACGTGCTGGCCATGTCTGGGCGCGCCGTGGAAGCTGCTGGCGACGTCAACACGCTTCTCCTCGACAAGACCGGAACCATCACCTTCGGCAATCGACAGGCCACAGAATTTCTGCCTGCACCAGGTGTCAGCAAAGACCAGCTTGCCGACGCCGCACAACTTTCGTCGCTGGCCGATGAGACCCCGGAAGGCCGCTCCATCGTAGTCCTGGCGAAGGAAACCTACGGCCTGCGTGGGAGAGACCTGACAACCATGCACGCAGAGTTTGTTCCTTTCAGCGCAACCACCCGGATGTCCGGCATCAATGTCGATGGCCGCACCATCCGCAAGGGGGCCGCCGAATCCATTGCGGCTTATCTACAGGCCTCCGGTGGCATCCTGGCCGATGAGGTCCGCTCCGATGTGGAGCAGATTGCCCGCAGCGGCGGCACGCCTCTAGTCGTGGCGGAAAATAATCGCGCGCTGGGAGTGATCCACCTGAAAGATATCGTCAAAGGTGGAATGCGTGAACGCTTCGCGCAACTGCGCGCCATGGGCATTCGCACCATTATGATCACAGGCGACAACCCGCTCACGGCGGCGGCCATCGCTCACGAAGCCGGCGTGGACGATTTTCTGGCCGAGGCGAAACCCAAGGACAAGATGGACCTGATCCGCCGGGAGCAAGCCGAAGGCAAGCTGGTCGCGATGACCGGCGATGGCACCAACGATGCTCCCGCATTGGCGCAGGCCGATGTCGGCGTCGCGATGAATACCGGCACACAGGCTGCCAAGGAAGCTGGCAACATGGTGGATCTCGATTCCAACCCCACCAAGCTGATTGAAATCGTCGAGATCGGCAAGCAGCTTTTGATGACGCGCGGCGCGCTGACCACATTTTCCATCGCCAACGATATCGCGAAATATTTCGCCATCATTCCAGCGATGTTTGCCGCGACATTTCCGATTCTAAACGCATTGAACATCATGCACCTGCGAACACCGCAGTCCGCCATCCTGTCGGCGGTCATCTTTAATGCAGTGATTATTGTCGCGCTCATCCCGCTTGCCCTGCGTGGCGTCAAATATCGCCCGATGAACGCGGAAGTCCTGCTGCGCAACAACCTGCTTATCTATGGACTGGGAGGGATCATCCTTCCCTTTCTTGGCATCAAGG
>JAJZDO010001031.1 GCA_021805955.1 Acidobacteriota bacterium | reverse complement strand
TGGCGTAGAAGCGCGACAGGTTCATCCGGCCGCGCTCTTTCTTGGAGAACTTCGGCCCCAGCAGGAAGGTCCAGTAGTCGAGTTGCTTGCGGATGATCTCGGGACTAAGCCGGTCGGCGGCGGCCTGCACTGCTGTCGGTCACCGTATATCACGCGCCTAATTCGAACTAAGGGAAGCAGCTTCTTCGATGTTCTCCGGGCACAGCTCAAGTGGAGCGACGCTAGCTATTCCCTGGCGATCCAGAAGCTGCATGGCCATACGTTCAAGCCGTCCTGAGTCGGAGCAAACACCTTCAGATCCTCAGGCATCCTGGTGAAACTGTTTTCCCACTTTGCAAAAGCCTGCCGGAGAACGTCCGGATGGAATTGCTGCATCGCGCTCCCCGACCACGCCACCTTGTAGCTGGGGTTAAATGACAAGAAGGCTTCGAGCAGATACTGCTCGCCCCAGAAGCAGAGGTTCGTCATTACGAATTTTTGTGGGTAGTCGAGCGGGGTAAATACATCGTGAAAGTGCACGAGCACTCCAGGCGCGAGTTCAGGAAGGATGTGAAGGCATTCATACACAACATCGCTGTCCATCGAAACTACATGACTGGAATCGATAAACAGGATGTCGTTCGCTTGCAAAGTGCGAAACAGGTCGAGGGACACTGCCTGTACCGGGGTTTCAATGAGCTGCGTCAGGCCCGGAATGCCATCCCGGAGAAACCCAGCCGGATTTGGCTCGATGCCGATCAACTCGCCAGGAAATCCAGCGGCTGCGTTCTTTCCAAGGGCGGCCGTCAGCAAGAGGGTAGTATTGCCACTGCCGATCTCGATGATTCGCTTCGGCTTGCGCGCACGAACAAAGGAGTAGGCGACTTCAGCATCGACGTGCTCGAAGAAGCCGTTGTTGAAGTGAAAAGTGTACTTATCTCCTGAGTCTTTTTCAGGAAAGCTCCACTCTTCGGCGAACGGAAGAAGTTCACTTTCTACTCGTTCTATCTGGCTCGGTAGCCGGAAGTCGAATGCAGCGCAAGGACGACAGGTGTTCCAATTCTTGCGCTGCAGAGACTTCAGATTGGGAACCGGAAAATAGAAATGCGAGGGCGTCACGCTTACACCCAATTCCGCTTGCACAAATCGAAACAAAGACGAAACAGCTGTCCTCATCCTCGCACTTCGCATGATGCTGCCCACAGCGAATACCTCCACAACTGAGATTTCCAGGTGAAGACCGGCCATCACTGTTTGCAACGGCGAGCATAACCCGTAAAACAATCCGATGCCAGAGCGGAAAGTTGAACTCCTTGCACATATTCACGTGCTAGAGGCTCCTGGTCTTCCGGCCATTCACAGCAGATAGGCATGTGAATAATGAAGTAAGATGCTGACTTTCTGCCAAACGTCAGCGGCTTGCAAACATTGTGGCTTACCAGCAGTAATGCTCAGGATTTCCTTACGGTTTTTCGCGAAACCTAACGAGCAAATTGTCGCCCGATCTACCAGTCAGGCGTTGGATGTTGAAACTGACTGCAGATGCAGAAAAGACATTTGAACGTTTGCTAATGACTGTCTCTGAAGTTCATTCAACAATTCGATTGATGGAAGTGATTCGAACAGTAGCACAGGGCAGGCTAGAAGTCGTGCCCTGATACAAGGCCAAGAATCATTTCTTTAGCGAATTTAAGACTTAGGACACGAGTGCTACAGTTGCAGTTAATGGATTCCACCTGATTTCCATCGCTACCCATTCGCCCACTGCCCTCTAAAAATCAACCTAAAACCGGAGTAAAAAGTGGAGGGGAGCGGCAAGGTGTTGTTTCAGTGGCACTTTGCACTGCTCCGCATCTGACCAAAATGGTGAAATCCTCAACGTTTGCAACCGTTTTTTGCTTTGAACCAGATGGCCATTCTGACGCATTTCGACTGTCGTTTTTAGGATCGAAGGTTTACAGCGCAGCTATCCCAAACAATTCGCTATCTGCAACTGTAGAGTTGGCAAAAGCTTCGAATTTTGGCAAGGGGCGGAACGAGGGTAATATCAGGCAGGAAACCGGATGAAAGCAGGAAACGGCATGAACGTGTCCAACCGTTCATGCCGATAGCTGCGTCGCGCGGACTCCAGTTGCTAAGGAACGGCCACGTCAGTATTTGATTTTGGGAGGATAGCGATCCAGCATCTTGTAGACGGAATGGGCAACCTGTTTCTCCTCCGCGTCCCCGC
Source organism: Acidobacteriota bacterium (assembly GCA_021805955.1). The sequence goes on along the minus strand of JAJZDO010001031.1, from coordinate 2,253 downwards.
TCTTCGTCACGTCGTCTTGGACGGCCTCACCGCGCCAGACAATCTTCCTGGTGTGCGCATCGATCATGTCCAGCGTCAGGTACCCCATGACGCGAACATCCTGCCGGGTCTGGGAGTAGCCCATACCGCCCATGCCCATGCCACCCCAGCCCCAGCCGCCCCAACCACCCCAACCGCCGCCAAACCCATAGCCGAAAGTATCAAGATCGGTGGTCGCACGGGTCGTAAAGTGGTAGGTCACGTATAGATCGGGGTTTTGCGAGCCGGAAACCTGTCGCATGTGTTTCTTCCTGGTCAGCGTGTAATTCACATATTCCCCAACGTATTGACGATAAAAGGGATGGTTGGTCGCCTCACTTTCCACCCATTCATAGGTCCTATACTGTGCAAACGGCGCATCCTTGCTCCAGTTGGCGCGCACCTGCTGGGCCGCCGCAGTCAGCGGCAGACCGCAGAATAGCAATGTGCCGATGGCCACGACCACCCCGGCGCGCAATGTGGAACGCAATCCAGAACTAATGCTCAATATTTGTCTCATTGAAGTACCTCGATTCCGGCCCATCCCCGCTCGGCGGAAACTTCCGTAACACCGACCCCTCGGGCCTTCGTCCATCTATTAGATTGTCATTCGCCCATTTTAGTTAGCATCATAACTCCGTTGCCGTATTCACGCGATCATTTTGCGCGCATCGAAAAGCTCGCAGAACGCCTACAGCTTCCCTTCTACCGCCGGGCATCCTTCTGAAGCCTTTGTACCCCTTTGGTCACTACCATTGATAGCACGAATCACGTACTCTAGACAGATAAGGTTGAGATGCGGAAATTACCGTTTACATTCGGAAGCGGACACAGACTCGGCGCAGGGATTGTGCTGGCTTTTTGCCTAGCAGTTTCGATGTTCTCCCCGCGCCTGGTTTCCGCGCAAGCCGCCCATGCGGCGGTCAGCCGACGCCATCGCGCGCGCCCGGCCGTTCATCGGTCTGGCGCGGCCCTGCATCATCGCCGGAGCGCGCGATCGGTTTCCGTCCACCGCACGAGAACTGCGCATCCGTCGTCGCGACAGCTTGTGGAACGCCGGATCTTCTCGCATCGGCGGCGCGGAGGACAGAGATACCGCAGAATCAGCGCAGCCATGACGCCTCGCGAAGATCATCCATCCGTCGCGTCCGACCACGAGCAGGCCCTGACGGTATCTCCGGCGATTGAATCTGCATCGCCCATGGAGGACGCCGTTGCGACCCAGAGTGCTACGGTTTCAGATACCCAGCCACAGTTGACGGTTGCGGCCCTCAAAAGCGACACCAACGGCCCGAGCTCAGTCGGCGATATCGACCAGCACATGCTGGAGAGCGATCAGAACGCCCAGGTTTTCAGTGTCGCGGTGCCCCGCTATTCGCCCATGCCGCTGCGTGGGTCCTATCAGGTTCTGGTGCATCAAAACGTCGTTGCCGATGTCGAAGGGCTGAACCGCATCCAGGACGACGCGCAACTGAACGCTATGGTCCGGTCCGGCAGCCTGGTGGCGTTGCCGACCAACCCGGGATTGACCGTCGATCCCCGACTGCCGTTCAACCGCCGCTATTGCCGGCCCTGGACAGCCCAATTTCTGAGCGATCTAGCGCGCTCGCATGAACGCTTCTTCGGCAATCCCTTGATCCTGACCTCGGCCGTGCGCACGGTCAGCTTTCAGCGGCATCTTGCCCGTTACAACGGCAATGCGGCACCCGCGTCTGGCGATACGGCATCTCCGCATCTGACCGGGCAGGCGATCGACATCGGAAAAAAGGGAATGTCCTGGCGGGAGATCGCCTGGATGCGAGCCGTCCTGGGGCAACTGCAGAGCAGCGGCAAACTCGATGTCGAAGAAGAGTTCGAGCAGGCGTGCTTCCACATCTCCATTTACGAGACGTACGCACCCCACAGCCCGCTGCCGGCTCGCCTGGCGGCGAGCACCGATATGCCGGTACCTGCAGGCCCAGCGATAGGCCGCGTCGCCGCGCCTGTCCGTCCCCGGGTGAGAACTATGACGGTTGCTCAACACACACGCAGGTACGGTCACAGCTACTATGTCCACCATGAGCGGCGAGCGGTCGTCCATCATCGCCGTCATCATCGCAGGAGCATGTCTCTGCTGGCAGCCGGCCTCCGCTAGAGGTCTTGAAGTAAGGAACTTGTGGTAAATGTGTCAAGTTTTAAGTCGCCAGTTTTGCCTTGTCGGCCCAGACTTTGATTTCCAGTTCAAGTTTATCGAAA